>NZ_JBEXSI010000020.1:0-117631 GCF_040613515.1 Streptomyces sp. NPDC006261 | reverse complement strand
GAGCCCGTGTTCGCCGCCACGGCCGAGGAGTTCACCGCGTACGCCGCCTCCCTCGGCATCCCCGAGATCACCGCGATCCCCATCTCCGCACTGGCCGGGGACAACGTGGTGGACCCCTCCGCGCACATGGACTGGTACGGCGGCCCCACCGTCCTGGAGCATCTGGAGACGGTGCCGGTCAGCCATGACCTCACCGCCTGCCACGCGCGGTTCCCCGTGCAGTACGTGATCCGGCCGCAGACCGCCGAGCACCCCGACTACCGGGGGTACGCCGGTCAGATCGCCGCCGGGGTCTTCCGGGTCGGCGAGGCCGTTGCCGTACTCCCCTCGGGGCGCACGACCACGATCACGGGCATCGACGCGCTCGGCGAGAGCGTCGACATCGCCTGGGCGCCGCAGTCGGTGACGCTCCGGCTGGCCGACGACATCGACATCTCGCGCGGCGACCTGGTCGCCCCCGCCGCCGACGTGCCGCCGGTGACCCAGGACGTCGAGGCCACCGTCTGCCATGTGGCGGACCAGCCGCTCTCGGTGGGCCAGCGGGTACTGCTGAAGCACACCACCCGAACCGTCAAGGCGATCGTCAAGGACATCCCGTCGCGGCTGACCCTGGACGACCTCTCCCAGCACCCGGCCCCCGGGCAGCTGGTCGCCAACGACATCGGCCGGGTCGTCGTGCGGACCGCCGAGCCGCTGGCGCTCGACGCGTACGCCGACTCCCGGCGTACGGGCTCGTTCCTGCTGATCGACCCTGCGGACGGTACGACGCTGAGCGCCGGCATGGCGGGCGCCGCGTTCGCCGCGGCCCCGGAGCCGGTCGTGGCCGACGACGACGCCGAATGGGACTTCTGATGGCCGACGACTTCTTCTCCACCTTCGCGAAGGAGGGCGGCCGTGTGGGCAGCGGCGCCCTCGGCAGCGGCAAGGGAGGCGTGGGGCGATGTGCGTGAGGACGTACGCGCACCGCTCGCGCGCCCACCCGCACCGCCCGTACCGTCGAAAACCTGCCGATCTCCCGGCCGCGCCCGCCTGACCACCAGCGGGACGCGAGCACCGGGCCGACGAGAGGAAAGCCTCCCGTGCCTGCTCCCCGTTCCACCGTCCGCCGCTCCACAGCCGCCGTCGCGGCCCTGCCGCTGCTCGCCCTGGTCGCGACCGCCTGCGGTTACGGCTCCGAGCGCACGGACGACGGCGCGAAGGCGGCGAACGTCTCCGCCGGAGGAAAGAAGCTCTCCGCGGACACCGTGAAGATCGGCTACTTCCCGAACCTCACGCACGCCACCGCCCTGGTCGGTATCCAGGAAGGCACCATCCAGAAGGAGCTGGGCGGCACCCAGGTCGAGTCCACGACCTTCAACGCCGGCCCCTCCGAGATCGAGGCGCTGAACGCGGGCTCGATCGACATCGGCTTCATCGGTCCCTCCCCCGCCATCAACGCCTACGTCAGGTCCCAGGGCAAGGGCCTGCGGATCGTGGCCGGTGCGGCCTCCGGCGGGGTGAACCTGGTCGTCAACCCGAAGAAGATCAAGACCCTGGACGACCTCAAGGGCAAACGGATCGCGACCCCGCAGATCGGCAACACCCAGGACGTGGCGTTCCTCAACTGGATCTCCGAGCGGGGCTGGAAGGTCGACCCGCAGAGCGGCAGGGGCGACGTCTCCGTGGTCCGCTCGGACAACAAGGTGACGCCCGACGCCTACAGGTCCGGTTCGCTGGACGGCGCCTGGGCCCCGGAGCCGACCGCGTCGAAGCTCGTCTCCGAGGGCGCGAAGGTGCTCCTGGACGAGACGGACCTGTGGCCGGACAAGAAGTTCGTGATCACGCACATCATCGTGTCGCAGAAGTTCCTCGACGCGCACCCCGACGTCGTCGAGGCCGTGGTCAAGGGTTCGGTGTCCACCAACAAGTGGATCAACGCCAACCCACAGGAGGCCAAGGCGTCCGCCAACAAGGCGCTGGAGAAGCTGAGCGGCAAGCCGCTGCCGAAGGAGATCTTCGACCCGGCGTGGGCGTCCATCCAGATCACCGACGACCCGCTGGCCACCACGCTGAAGACGCAGGCGGGCCACTCGGTGAAGGCCGGTCTGCTGGAGGACGCGAAGCTCGAGGGCATCTACGACCTGGGCCCGCTCAACAAGATCCTGAAGGCCGATGGTCAGCCTGAGGTCTCCGACGCCGGTCTCGGCGCCAAGTAGCCCTACCACCCGGCCACCAGTGCCGAAAAGCCCATCGGTTTCCCAGGATCTCCAGGAGGTGACGACCATGGCGACCACCACCCTCACCAAGGCCGAGGACCGTACGACGGTCGAGCAAGCCGCCCGTCTCTCGCACGTCTCGAAGTCCTTCGCCGGACCCACGGGGCAGCAGCTCGTCCTGGACGACATCACCCTCGATGTCGCTCCGGGGGAGTTCGTCACCCTCCTGGGAGCCTCCGGGTGCGGGAAGTCGACGCTGCTCAACCTGGTGGCCGGACTCGACCGCCCGTCCGCGGGGTCCATCGAGACCCCCGGCGGGCGGCCGGCCCTGATGTTCCAGGAGCACGCCCTCTTCCCGTGGCTGACCGCGGGCAAGAACATCGAGCTGGCCCTGCGGCTGCGCGGCGTCCCCAAGGCGGAGCGCCGCACCGAGGCCGAGCGGCTGCTCGAACTCGTCCGCCTCGGCGGCGCGTACGGCAAGCGCGTGCACGAGCTGTCCGGCGGAATGCGGCAGCGGGTCGCGATGGCCCGCGCGCTCGCCCAGGACAGCCAGCTGCTGCTGATGGACGAGCCGTTCGCGGCGCTGGACGCCATCACCCGCGATGTCCTGCACGACGAGCTGACCCGCATCTGGCGCGAGACGAACGCCTCGGTCCTCTTCGTCACGCACAACGTGCGTGAGGCCGTACGGCTCGCGCAGCGCGTCGTGCTGCTCTCGTCCCGGCCGGGCCGCATCGCCCGCGAGTGGACGGTCGACATCGAGCAGCCGCGCCGCATCGAGGACACCGCCGTGGCGGAGCTGTCCGTCGAGATCACCGAAGAACTGCGTGGGGAGATCCGCCGACATGGCCAGCACTGACATCACGTCCGACCGGAATCGGCCGGACGGGACGGCCGGACGCGTCGACGCGAAGCCCGACGACCTGGCCGGCCTGGAGGCCGGTCTCGACGCCCTGGACGCGGTGCAGATCCGCCGCACCCCGGTGCGCGAGGTCCTCCAGGGCAAGGTGCTGCCGCCCGTGGTGGCGGTGGCGCTGGTCCTCATCGTCTGGGAGCTGCTGGTCCGCGCCCAGGTCACCGAGGTCTACAAGCTGCCGCCGCCGTCCGCGGTGTGGGACAGCGCCAAGGACATGTGGCTCAAGGGCACGCTCCTGGAGGTCGTCTGGACCAGCGTCTCGCGCGGTCTGCTCGGCTTCCTCCTCGCGGTCGCCATCGGTACGCCGCTGGGGCTGGTGGTCGCCCGGGTGAGGCTGATCCGGGCCGCGATCGGGCCGATCCTGTCGGGGCTCCAGTCGCTGCCTTCGGTCGCGTGGGTGGCCCCTGCGGTCATCTGGCTCGGGCTGAACGACAGCATGATGTACACGGTGATCCTGCTGGGCGCGGTGCCCTCGATCGCCAACGGGCTGGTCTCCGGCGTCGACCAGGTGCCGCCGCTGTTCCTGCGGGCGGGCCGCACGCTGGGCGCGACCGGGATCCGGGGGACGTGGCACATCGTGCTCCCGGCCGCGCTGCCCGGCTACCTGGCGGGCCTCAAGCAGGGCTGGGCGTTCTCCTGGCGTTCGCTGATGGCCGCCGAGATCATCGCCTCATCGCCCGACCTGGGTCTGGGGCTCGGGGAGTTGCTGGAGAACGGCCGCAGCAGCTTCGATATGCCCGGGATCTTCCTCTCCATCCTGCTCATCCTGTTCGTCGGCATCGCGATCGACCTGCTGATCTTCAGTCCGCTGGAGCGGTGGGTGCTGCGCAGCCGCGGTCTCCTCGTCAAGAACTGAGCTCTCCCATGGCACCGCCCGTCCTCCTCGTCATCGCCCACGGCAGCCGTGACCCGCGGCACGCCGCGACCGTGCACGCCCTCACCGGGCGGGTGCGGGCGCGGCGGCCGGGGCTGCGCGTGGAGACGGCGTTCCTGGAGTTCAACGCCCCTTCCGTGCCCCGGGTGCTGGAGGGCCTGGCCGCGGAGGGGGCGGACGAGGTCGTCGCGCTGCCGCTCCTCCTGACCCGGGCCTTCCACGCCAAGACCGACATCCCGTCGGTGCTGCGCGAGGCCCGCGCCCGGCTGCCGCGGCTGCACATCCGGCAGGCCGGCGTGCTCGGCCCGTCCCCGCTGCTGGGCGTCACGCTGGGGCGGCGGCTGCGGGAGGCCGGGGTCCGCCCCGCCGACCTCCCCCGGACCGGGCTCGTCCTGGCCTCGGCGGGATCCTCCGACCCGGAGGCGATCGCAGTGATCGCTGAAATCGCGCGGGAGCTGCGGCACACCGGTTGGTGCGCCGTGCGGCCTGCGTTCGCCTCCGCATCACTTCCCCGCACCGAGGACGCCGTACGGGCCCTGCGCGCCGAGGGCGTGGAGCGGGTGGCGGTGGCACCGTACGTCATCGCCCCCGGCCGGCTCCCGGACCGCATCGCGGCAGGCGCCGCCGCGGCCGGGGTGGACGTGCTGGCCGATGTCCTGGGCCCGGCACCGGAGTTGGCGCAGCTGCTGCTGGACCGGTACGACGAGGCGCGGGTGCCGGTGGGGGCGTCGCTTTCGGCCTGAGGGCCCCGTAGGTCACTCCTCGGACAGACCGCCGGAGCGGGCCCGCTTGAGCTCGAAGAAGCCCTGGTGGTTGGCGAGCACCCGGAAGCTGTCGAAGAGTCCGGCCGCCTCCTCGCCGCGCGGGATCGCGTTGAGGACCGGGCCGAACCACACCGTGCCGTCCACGTGGATCGTCGGCGTGCCCACGTACGCGCCCTGCTCCTGATCCTTGCCCGCGCCGTGGCCGCGGGCGACCTCGTCGTCGTACGCCGTCGAGTGCGCGGCCTCCGCCAGTGCGGCGGGCAGGCCCGGTTCGGCGAGGGAGGCGGCGATCGCGGCGTCGAAGTCCGTCTCCTCGTGCTGGTGGGTGCGGGTGCCCAGCGCGGTGCAGAGGTCCCGCAGGACTCCGTCGCCTGGGCGGCGGCCGCGGCGACGGCGACCCGGACCGGGCCGAGCGACTTGTCGGCCAACTCGCGGTACCAGGGGGCCAGATCGTTGCCCTGGGTGTGCAGGTACAGGCTCATGGGGCGGAAACGGAGCTCGATGTCCCGGTGCTGCTCCACCTCCGGATCCAGCGGGAGGCGATCCAGGCGACCGGGCAGGCGGAGTCGAAGAAGAAGTCGACGGTGGCGCGGTGCGGGGTGGTCATGGATCCCGGCCCAGGAAGCGATGGGCGCGGGCTCCCGGGCCGATCGCGTTCCGGCGCGGTGGGCCATTCGAGGTGACCCGCCCGGCGATGCGCTGCGCACCTCGGGCCGCGTCGCGGACACCGCCGGGGAGGCGGACGCGCCGCGCGGTCTCGGGGACGCGGCTCAGACCTCGGCGAACGGGTCGTCGACGAACGGGGTCGCCTGGTGGAAGTAGAGCCGCCACCCCGCCCCGGTCAGCCGCCACAGGGAGCTGCGGTGCGAGCGCAGCCCCTTCGACTCGGTGTCGAAGGTGAGGTGCACCAGGTCCGAGCAGAGCTCCACACCCTGCATCCGGGACGCGGTCAGCGGACCGGGGCGCGGGGCGTCGTCGGCCGTGAGCGCCTCGATGATCGTCTCCCGGTTCCAGAGCCTTCCGCTGGTGCCGATCTCCCGGAACTCGGGGTGCAGCAGGGAGGCGAGGAGATCCGCGGAGGCGCGTACCACCGGGTCCAGCAGGCGGAGTTCGCCTTCGATGGCTGCGGCCACGGCGGGCGAAGGCTCAGACACGTGTCATCTCCACAAGTTTTGCCACGGTGTTCCAGTTGCGGGTGGTGGCGGTGAGGCCCGCGGTCTGCCGGGGGCGTGCCAGTGCTTCGGCCAGCTTGGAGCGGCCGAGTCCGTCCGGAGCGTACAGGTAGAGGCAGCGGTCACCGAGCTCGAAGGCCTCCGGCCGGTACGCCTGTGCGTCGAGCCCGGCGAAGCGTCCGCCCTCCACGGCCCGGTCGAAGTAGGTGACGTGGAGTTGCTTGCCCTCCAGCTCGGCGGCGGGGAAGGGGCAGGCGTCCGCGACGGCGGCGAGATAGGAGCCGCTGCGGACGATACAGCTGACGGAGAATCCGAACCGCTCGCGCAGAGCCTGCTCGAGAGCGGCGGCGAGCGCGTCCTCGTCCTCGCTGTCGCTGCGGAAGACGGCGTTGCCGCTCTGCAGGTGGGTGGCGATGCCGGTGTGCCCCAGTTCGCCGAGCACGGTGCGCAGTTCCGGCATCGGGACCCTCTTGCGGCCGCTCACATTGATCCCGCGCAGCAGCGCCGCGTACTTCGTCGTCATGGCCCCACACACTAGAGCGATCTCTCCTCCGGCGCGCAGCCGCCGCGCCCCGTGGGGGAGGGCGCGGCGGCTGCTGTGCGCGAGCGGGCCGGGCGGGGGCGGTGGGGCGCCACCGTCCGGCGGCGGCTCCTACTCGACGATCTTGAGGAGCTTGTTCGCCGTCCCCTCGGTCGCGTTGGAGATGGCGTCCGGGGTGGCTCCCTCGGTGAGCGCCGTGGCGACCTGCTCCGGGGTGGCGTCCTGGTGGCCCGCCAGGTAGACGGCGGCCGCGCCGACGACGTGCGGGGTGGACATGGACGTACCGGAGATGGTGTTGGTGCCGGTGTCGCTGTCGTTCCAGGTGGACGTGATGTCCGAGCCGGGGGCGTAGATGTCCACGACGGGGCCGAAGTTGGAGAACGAGGACTGCTCGTCGGCCTCCGTGGACGAGGCGACGGTGATCGCCTCGGGGACGCGGGATGGCGAACCCTGGCCGGCGTCGCTGGACTCGTTGCCTGCGGCGACACCGAAGGTGATGCCGGCGGCGATGGCCTTCTGGACGGCCGCGTCGAGAGCCGGGTCGGCGCCGCCGCCGAGGCTCATGTTGGCGACGGACGGGCCGGACGCGTTGGCGGCGACCCAGTCGATGCCGGCGATGACCTGCTCGGTGGTGCCCGAGCCGTTGTCGTCCAGGACGCGGACGCCGACGATCTTGGCCTTCTTGGCGACGCCGTGCGCGGCCCCGGCGATGGTGCCCGCCACGTGGGTGCCGTGCCCGTTGCCGTCGTCGGCGTCGTCGTCGTTGTCCACGGCGTCGAAGCCCGAGGTGGCGCGGCCCTCGAAGTCCTCGTGGGTGACCCGGACACCGGTGTCGATGACGTACGCGGTGACGCCCTCGCCCGCGGCGTCGGGGTAGGTGTAGGCGTTGTCGCCCGCGGTCTCGGCCTGGTCCACACGGTCCAGACCCCACGACGGCGGGTTCTCCTGGGTGGCGTTGATGCTGAACTTCTTGTTCTGCACCACCTTGGCCACGGACGGGTCGGCGGCGAGGCGCTTGGCCTCGGTCTCCGAGAGTCCACTGGCGGAGAAGCCGTTGATGCTGGAGGAGTAGTTGCGCTGGAGCTTGCCGCCGTACTCCTTGGCGAGCTTCGACTTGTCCGCCTTCTCGCCCAGCATGACGATGTAGCTGCCGGAGACGGCGGTCTCGGCGTCCGCGCCGTAGACCGTGCCCATGGGGGCCGGCGAGGCTCCGGCGAACGAGGTTCCGAACAGGGTGACTCCGGCTGCGGCTGCCACGGCTGTGATCGCGGCGGTCAGCTTGGTCCGGCGGGTGGTGCGCTGGTGCTTGGCCATGAAGAGGGGTCTCCTCGTCAATCTCTGTGGGGGGATTGACCTCCGGCCGGAAGATCTCCGGGGGTTGGCTCGAAACCCTGACCGATTGACGAGCACAGATCAAGACTCCCTTGCAGCTGTGACTTACTCAACAAGGTTTCGTAATAAGAAATAGGCCATGGCGGGTCACGCCGGGCAGCGGTCGTCAACATCCGTGCAGCAAAGCCGTGTCGGCGGGGTGCGAGAAGGCGCCGAGCACGGAAGAACTCCAGCTCAGAGGTGTCATCGGGCCGTTCGCACCACCGTGCACCGCACCCGCGTGCGCCCGGCTCCGGCACCGCCGGGAGGACGGGGGTATGCGTGAAGACATGTGAACGTGCGTGAAGAAGTGGGCGAGAGGAGTGAAGTCCCCTGCCTGAGATGTGGAGCCACCCGGGGGGTGCGTGCAGATGCAACGACCACCGGCACCGCAGAGACGGACGCCCCCGCCCCGCACGACCGCGCTGTACGGCGGGGCGGGCGGGGCGAGAACGTCCGGATATCATTCCGGCCGATCCGCTCAGAGCGACAGCTCGGCCTCGATGAGGTCGGCCGCCCGGGGCGTACCGCCCTCCTTCGCCATCCGCTCGCGCAGCCGGGCGGACCGCTCGGCCACCTCCGGGTCGCCGACCAGGGCGAACACGGCGGCGCGCAGCGTGGCGGCGTCGGCCTCCTCCATGGGTACGTGCCGGGCCACCCCGAGCGCCTGGAGCATGTCGGCGTTGCCGAACTGGTCGACGGCCTGCGGCACGGCCACCATCGGCGTCCCTGTGGCGAGCCCCTCCTGGCTGCCGCCCGCCCCGGCGTGCGTGATGAAGGCGTCGGCCTGCTTCAGCACCGCCAACTGCGGTACCCAGGCGTGCACTTCCACATTCGCCGGTACGTCACCGAGCTCGGCCGGGTCGACATGCGCGCCGATCTGGAGCACCACGTGCCAGCCGGGCAGATCGCCGAAGGCCGCGACGCACTCCCGGTAGAAGGCGGGCTGCTTGGTGAACGAGGAGCCGAGCGAGACCAGCAGGACTTTCTCGGCCCCGGCCGGCCTCTCCCACTCCCCCTGGTCGGCCCGGTCGCCCTGGCAGGCGCCGACAAAGGTGTACCTCGCGCGGTTCACCCGGTCCGCGTTGGGCTGGAGCGCTTCGGGGATCAGGACGATGGCGCGGCGCGGGCGGGCCACGAAGTCGTCGCTGGAGACGTGGCCGAGGCCGTTGTCGGCGAGCCAGTTCGCGAAGCGGGCGTAGTAGGCCTTCCCGCGCTCGGTCTGTTTCAGCTCGGCGGTCATGGGCTCGCCCACCTCCTCCTCGTACCCCTCCCAGGGCACCGGATTGGGCCAGAGGGAGACGGCGGGGATGCCCCAGCGATGAGCGAGGACGCGGGCGGGATAGGAGGTGATGTCGTGCAGGACGAGGTCGGGCTCGTCGCCCTCGAAGGCGGCGGTGAGCTGCGGGAGGGCCTGGATGGCATCGGCGAGGAAGGGTTCGATGTTGTCGATCAGCTCGGTGCCCCAGGCCTCGGGGTCGTCGTCCGTCGGCAGGGTCGAGGTGTAGATCACCGGCTCCGCACCGGCGGCCGCGACCTGGTCTGCGAACGAGGCGGGGATGGCGTAACTGACGCGGTACCCGCGGCTGGCGAGCTCCCGGATGACGTCGAGGCTCGGGTTCACATGTCCGTGGGCGGCGATGGAGAACATGGCGATGTGGGCGCGCGGGGGTTCCGTCATGCTCTCCACAGTAAGCGAGACGAGACGTCTCGTCCATTTGCTTGTCAGGGCGCCCTGTCAGCGCTGGTAGCGGGCCAGGACCCGGCTGCCGTCGTCGACAAGCCGCTTGCGCAGCTCATCGGTGCCGATCGCGCCGCTGTAGTACTCCTGGAGCGCCGGGGTCGCCACCTTGTCCTTCCACTCGGGATAGCCCCGTACGGTCTGCGCGGGCGCCGGGCGCAGATACCGCGCCAGCGCGGTCCCGGTGGCCCAGCCGTGCTCGGCGGTGTGCAGGGAGGGGTGGGCGAGGGCGGTGGTTCCGGTGGGGAGCATCCAGTCGCCCCGGGCCAGGCGCACCACGTTCGGCGGCCGAAGCAGGAAGTCGATGAAGGCGACGGCCTCCTCCTTGTGCGGGCTCTCCTCGGCGACGGAGAGGGTCTGCGGGCTCACCCCCTGGGCAATCCCTCCGCTGCCCGCCGGGGCAGGCAGAACCATCCACTCGAAGTCTTCGGGTGCCTGCTCGACGACCTGCTGGCGGTAGGCGAAGCCGAGCGGCAGCATGGCGTACCGGCCGCCGAAGAAGCCGGGCAGGGCGTCCGAGCCGCTCATCCCGAGCGCCGTACGGGCCGCGCTGCGGTCGGTGTTGACCTGGTCGTGGATGGTGCCGGTCACCACCTTGTCGCCCTCCCCGAAGCGGAGCTCGACCTTGCCGTCCGGCTCGCGGTGGAAGAGCCGCCCGCCGCCGGAGAGGCCCAGGTTGAGGGTGACGGAGACGGGTTCCTTGAGCGGCCAGGCGACCCCGTAACGGCCCTTGCCGGTCAGCTCCTTGGAGACATCGCGGAACTCGGCCCAGCTCCAGGGCTGCTCCGGCGTCGGGATCCGTGCCCCCGACGCCTTGAGGATCTTGCTGTTGGCGATGAGAACGCGGGGTTCCTGGAGGAAGGGGACTCCGTGGATCCCGCCGTCGAAGGTGGTGGTGCGCCAGGACCGCTCGGGGATGTCGGCCTTCAGCCGGTCCGGGAGGAGGGTGCGCAGGTCGGCGAGGTAGCCGCCGTACGCGAAGTCGGCGAGGTCGTCGGAGGCGTCGTGGATGATGTCGGGCGCCTCGCCGCCCTCGAAGGAGGTGAGCAGCTGGTCGTGGACGTTGTCCCAGCTGCCCTGAACGTAGTCCACCTGTACGCCGGGGTGGGCGGCGTTCCACTCCCTCACCAGCTGCTTGCTGGCGTCGACGGACTCCTTCTGCCAGGCCAGCGACTGGAACCTGAGGCGGATGGTGCCGTCGGCGTCCCTGCCGTCATCGGTGCTCGAACAGCCGGTGAGCAGCAGGGCGAGGGCGGTGGCGGCGACTGCGGCGCGCCGGGTCAGGGTGCGGCGCATCAGCCCCTCACCGCCCCGGCCGTCGTCCCGCCGGTGATCCGCCGCTGGATGAAGGCGAAGAGGACGAGGGAGGGCAGCGTGGCGAGGAACGCGGCGGCGGCCAGCGGACCGAGATCGGCCACACCCTCCGCGCCGAGGAAGTGGGTGAGGACGACCGGCAAGGTCTGCTTCTCCGGGGTCTTGAGCAGGACGAGCGCGAAGAAGAACTCGTTCCATGCGGTGATGAACGCGAAGAGGGCGGTGGCGACGATTCCGGGGGCGAGCAGCGGCGCGACGACCGAGACGAGGGTCCGTACGCGGCCCGCACCGTCGACGGCGGCGGCCTCCTCCAGCTCGGTCGGCACGGCCCGGACGTACCCGGCGAGCATCCACAGCGCGAAGGGCAGCGACCAGACGACGTAGACCAGGATCAGTCCCCGGAGGGTGTTGATCAGATGCAGGTTCTTCAGTACCAGGAAGAGCGGAATGATCACCAGTACGAACGGGAACGCCTGGCTGACCACGACCCAGCCGGTCGCGGCGGTGGCGAGGCGGCCCCGGTGGCGGGCCATCACGTAGGCCATCGGCGTGGCGATGACGACGGCGATCAGGGCGGCGGAGACGGCGGTGATCAGCGAGTTGGCCGCGGCCTGGAGCAGCGGCTGCTCGTCGAAGGCCTGGCGGAAGTTGTCCAGGGTGGGCTGCTCGGGGATCCAGGCGGGGTGGAGCGAGCCCAGTTCGCGGGCGGGCTTGAAGGCGGTGGAGAGCAGCCAGAGGAACGGGAAGGCCAGAAACACCAGGTACGCCAGGAGCGCGAGGTACTGGCCGGCGCGGGCGGTCCTGCTGGTGGGAAGACTCATCGCGGCCCGCCTCCCTTGAGGATCCTCATCGCTCCTCGCCTCCCTTGATCCGGCCGACGAGGTAGCAGGCGAGGATCACGGAGATCACCGCGACCATCACGCACCCCATGGCGGCGGCGTAGCCGAACTGTCCGTACCGGAAGGCTTCCTCGTACGCGAAGAGCATCGGCAGCCGGGTCCGCCCGCCGGGCCCGCCGCTGGTCAGCACATAGACGAGGGCGAAGGAGTTGAAGTTCCAGATGAAGTTGAGGCGTGTCGTCGCAGGGGTCGAGCTACCTGCACTTCGGTTACGTGCTGTGGCTGTGACTAGGCATTTCCTGGCCCATGGTTGGACACCTGCGTCCACGTGAAGACATCTACGCCCATGATCGTCTCCCACTTGTTTCCCAGTTTCCCGCCGGAAATGGGAAACAGCAGACCGGGGCCGAACCGCAGAGCGCCCTTGGAGGCGGCTGGAGCGGTCCGGCCCCGGCGTCTGTTCAACGAGGGCCCCTACCGCCGAGCACGGTTCGTGGGGCACTCGTCCAGGTGGGTACCCGCCACGCGGCGACGGGTATGGGGGACCGCCCGCCAGTCGCCACAGGGGGTACTGCGGCTGACCGGACTGCTCCCCCACGGCCAGCGGGAACCTGAACCCCGCTGACCGAGATCATCGATTGCAACTGCCTCTGGCATAGTCCTGAGCTTCAAGGTCATCTGGATATATCCAGATCAGGGCGTTGTTCATAAGTTCGGACCTCACGTCGTGATGATCAGTTACGCCAGGGATCCGAATGCCAGAAGCGGCGCACCGGCGCATCGCCGCTGACATCCGCCGCCGCATCCGAGCTGGCGAGTGGACCGTCGGCGAGCCGCTGCCATCCCGCCGCGAGATGGCCAGCCGCTACCACGTTCACGAGCAGACGATCCGCCTCACCTACGACCTGCTCCGCAGGAGTGGTGTCCTCGACGGAGAGTCCCGGAAGCGCGTCACGGTGGCGCATCCTCCTGCTGTGCGCACTCTCACCAACGCCGACCTGCCGTGGCCGTACAGCAGCGAGACGACCGACACCCGGCCGCGGCCCGCGACCGAGGAGCTTGCCGCCCGGCTGGGGGTCCGCCCTGGGGTGATGCTGCACCACGAGACGGTGGAGTGCCTGGACCCGGGCGGGCATTCCGCGATGATCGTGTCGTCGTGGTGGCGTGGCCCGCGCAGGCCGCACAGCAGCCACGTCGTCGAGGTGGGGACGGCCCCGCTGACCACGGAGCAGGCTCACGCCCTGGGGCTGCTGGTGGACATGACGGCGTTTCGTCTGGTGCGGACGCGTCTCGACGAGGGCGGCGCTCCGGTGGAGACTGCTGATCTCGTCCTCCCCGTGGATCGATGGCTGATCAGGCTGCGCAGCCGGTGACATGCTCCGGCTACTGACTCTGGGGTAAGCCAGCACTGACGAGCCTTGCTCACATTTGACCAAAAAACTAGCACCAGATGGAAACTATTGCACTGACCATCCGTCAGTGTCACCGCGCGTATAACCGCAGCCCAGAGGCCAGGTTGCCCTTACCTGGCGGTGCGGAGTCTGGCCGCCTGGAGCGGTGTCAGGGTGGCCGGATACGGGCGGCACTCCTCGGCGCCCACCGGGTGGGCGTGACCGTCCGGGCGGGCCCCCGACATCGAGTCCGACCGGTCCAGGACCACCGGCTCCCCCACGATCGGCTTGTCGCAGCGGGCGCAGATCACGACGTCTCCCGCTGCTCGCAAGCCGTCGCGTCCGGGCACTGGCGGGGGAACCACGAGTACGCCGCACCGTCCGCCGGCTTCACCCGCTGCTCTCCCAGGTCGACGCCCAGCCCGATGCCAAGCGCGCCGCAGCACCAGACGCACGCCCAGCCGCGCTGCTGCGCCTCCGTCAGGGTGGTGATGGGTGGTAAAGCTCTGGTGGTCATGGCTCGCCCCTCCTTGATCGGCTTGGTGTAGCGACCGTAAGGGCGGCAACGACGAACGAGGGGCAGGAATCCTGCCCCTCGCTTATGGGTTCGATCAGGCGGCCAGGAGCCCCAGCTGCTCAGCCAGAACAGCGGCCCGATGCCTGCGGGCCGGGACTCGCGACTCGGCCTCCTCCAGGACGATGCGGCGGGCGTACCCGTTGTACCGGATCGTCTCCGGGGCGGCCTGGTGGGCCCGTTCCAGGGTGGCGAGGGCGGCCTCCTGCTGCCCGTCCAGCTGGTATGCGCGGGCCTCCTCGATCCTGTGCCGGGCGAGCCTGGGCCGGGACGGGATTGCGGTGGCGTCCGCAGCGACCGCCTGACGGACGGACTCCCCGCCGGCCCGGAGCTCGACGGCGATGGTGACGGCGTGGGCGCCCATGATGGCCCGGGAGAACGATGTCACCGGGTGATAGTAGGAGGTTGGCAGTCGGGCCGCTGTGGCTTGCGCCTTGTCCCACCACCCCCAGGCCGTGCCGTTCTCGCCGCGGCGGGCTGCCGTGTAGCCGGCTTCGAATTGCAGGGCCCCGGTGATCGCGGCGGTGCGGTCTTCGGCGCCGTCGAGTTGGGGTTCCAGGAAGGCGAGGGCTTCGCGGGTCATGTCATCGGCGGCGTCGAAGTGGGCTGGCCCGGTATCGCGATGCGCTTGTGCGGCGAGCCAGGCGGCGACGCCGATGGCGTGCGGGTCCTCCGACTCCTGGGCGGCGACCATGCCGCGTTCGGCGACCCGCCACAGGAGGGCACTGTCGGGCTGGTACGCGATGAAGAACTGGGAAAGGCTGTACACCTCGGAGAGGGCAGCTTGTGCCGCCCGCCGGTCTGTGGCGGTGTCGGCTTGGCGGACGGCGAGTTGAGCGTCGCGGATCAGGTCGGGCAGCAGTTCGCCGATGACCTCCCGGTGATTAGGGGCCTGGTGCCGTGCCGTCCATGCCTTCGCGAGCCGGGCTGCGAGGTGTGCCGGCGACGGGGCCTGCCTGTCGTTGGCGCCGAGGGTGAGGGTGTTGACCGCTGCCCGGACGGCGGGGAGCCGGTGGTGGCCGGGGCCGATGAACAGGTCGACGGGCGCTGTTTGGTCGCCGGTGAGGTCGGCGAGGTCCCGTACTCGGAGGAGTTCGGCGATGCGGAGTACGACGGGCAGCTTGGGCATGCCGATCTCGCCGCGTTCTAGCTGCTTTACCCAGGAGGGGGACATGCCGAGGAGCCCGGCGGCGGTGGGTCGGCTCATGCCGCGGCGGGTGCGGAGGATCTGCATGCGTTGACCGAATCCGAGGGGGTCGGGGTGTGGGGTGGGGGTAGCATCGTTTGGCATGGCCTTGCCCCTTCTCTGTCCAGCTCGTCACTGCACAGGGTAGGGGGCAAGGCCTTTGTCGTGGGCCTGTTGTCACTGCCCGCCCGTAAACTGAGCGCATGCCGACTCCTCCTGCCCAGCTGCCGCGTGCCCGTTCGCTGTCGGCTGTGAACGAGGAGATTCGGACGCTGCTGTCGGCGGGTGGTCTGTTGTCGCCGGAGGGTCGCCGCCGGTATGAGGAGCTGTTGGTGGAGTGGGCTGCGGTGGTGCGCGGCGACGTGGCCGAAGCGGCATGATCGGCTTCGCGGTGCTGCGGAAGTGATGGCCTGACCTGCGTTTACCTGGGATCCCGGGAAAACTTTGCGTGGGTCCGCAAAGTTTCCGACGCACGAACGCCCGCCCTCACGTGGAGGGCGGGCGTAAGGCTGGACGTCTCCGGGGCCTCTGTCCCGTTCGGTGGACGTCCCCCTGTTGGGGCACCTTGCGGGTGGGTCTGGCAGCAAACCCGGCCTGGTTCCGGCAGACGCGGCCCGCCCGGCTATGAGCCGACAGGTTCTCGGGTGCCACGGTTTCCCGGTAGCAGACGAGCGGGCCGTGACCAGCATGGCAGACGGCCCGCTGTCAGACCTCTCGTTTAGGCTTCCGGCCGTGGCGAATCCGAGTGAGAACCTGATCAACCTGTGTCGTGCTGCTGTCGAGGCGCACCGTGAGGCGACGGCTGTGCCGTACACGCCGGAGGGCTGGGCGCCGTGGCTGGAGGCGTCGGCCGTGTTCCAGGCGGCGGTGACCGAGGAAGCCGAGGATGGCAACCGGTACGAGCTGGAGAAGGCGGCGAAGAAGGCCGTGCTGCACCCGGAGCCGGACGGCGAGTAGCGCCCGGCTGCTACAGCTCGGTGACGACGAGGTAGTCCCAGAATGGGCGCGCGGCCGGGTTGTCGACGCTGCCGTTCGATAGGCCGAAGTGCCCGCCCCGGTGCATGTCGTCGGGGATCGGCCCGGTGGTCCACCCCGGATGACCCAGGCGCCGGACCTCCACGGTGCCCGGGGTGACGTCGATCTCGAACGTCATCGGCTCGCCCGCCTTCGGGGCGGCGGTGTGTACGTCGCCCGCGCCGATCGCGCGGCCAGCGGCCATGCCGGGGGCGTGCCGGTAGAGGCGCATGAGCCCGCTCTGCCGCATGGCCAGGTGGTAGCCGCCTGTCGTGCCGGGGACCCCGTGCTGGTAGGTGTCGGCGATGCCCCGGCCGAAGTAGAGGCCACTGTGTGCGGCGAGGTGCGGGCCAATGCTGTGGAAGCCCATGTCGACCTGGATGCGGTATCCGCCCGGCCCCGAGGTGATAGCCCCGAGTCCGTGGCTCCCCGTCTCGCCGGTGAGGGAGATGCGCCCGTACTCGTCGGCGACGACGTCGCTGCTGTCGAGCGCGTCGCCCCAGCCCGCCATCAGGCACCGGCGGCCGTCCGTGAAGGGCTCCCCGTCGCCTATGCCGAGCTCCCGTTCCAGGCGGGCGATGCGGGCCGGGTCGGGCTGCGGGGTAGCTGATGCCGTCCGCCATGGCCGTAGAGACTTGGGCACGCTGCCCCCTTCCGTCGGTGGCGTCTGGGTTCTCATCATCCCCGAGCGGGGTGGTGCTGGTGCGGCGTCCGTAGAAGCAGCCCCGCCCCCGTCCGGTTCCACTCGGGCGGGGGCGGGTTCAGAAGCAACACCCTGTTTCGCGGGCCCTGTGAGCCCTGGGGGTTGGTCTGACAAGCGTACCGACGGGCGCTGACAACCCGTGCTCGATCAGCCCCGGCGTGGCGGCCGGTACTCCCCCCGCGACAGCTGGACGAGCACTTCGTTCGGGCGCGGCTGGTACGGCGGGAGCGTCCCGCCGCGAGCGGGGACCGGGACGCCGAGGCGGCGAAGGGTGGCGGCCAGCAGGCGGCGGATCATCGGCCTACCGCCCACCGCAGGAGCTGTGCGGTCACGCTGCCCCCAGCGACGATGAGCGCCGCCGTCTCGAAACCCGCCGCCACGAAGGCCACCGTCCAGACCAGGGCGACAACCGCCAGGACAGACGGCAGGTCCCGCTCCACCGCGAGCTTGATCGCCTGGAAGGCGCGGGCGTTCTGCCGCCAGTAGGTGCGGCCAGCGCGGGCGAGTACGTTCACGGTGTCCTCCTCGGGGTGCCCCCGTCGACGGGGGAGGCGACGGGGGCACCACCAGTGTGGCAGGGCAGGTGGGGGCGGGGTGGGCGATACGCTGACACGGCGACGCCCCGGCTGCTTTCCTCAGCCGGGGCGTCGCGCTGTGTGGGCTACTGCTCGGTGGCGGGCGCCTGTCGGTGCGTCGGCCAACCTGATGCTGCGTGCATTCGCTCGCTGTCGATATCGATGAGTCCAAGTTCCAGCAGGTGGAGGAGGGCTTCGCGGACCGCGTTGTCGACGATGTCAGCGAGGGGCCGGTTCCGAGCGTAGGCGCCGTCGGGTCCGAGGGCCCATCCGGTGGCGGCACTCCCGGCGATCCGGTCCAGACGGTAGAAGTCGCTGTTCGGGCTCGTGTCGATCGGGATACGGGGCCAGGGGTCGAAGGTACGCGCCGGGAGCGGGGGCTTCGTGTCGCTCATGGTCGTGGTCCTCACTGCTCGATGGCGGCGTTCGCGACGGCGCGGACGATGCTGACACGGAAGCCGCCGCCGCTGACGATGCCCTGTCGCTCGGCCTCGTCGCATAGGGCCAGAACGTTCCCGATCCGGGCCTCGGCCGTCGCGAGCTGCTTCTGAATGGCCCGCAGGTCATCCAGAGTGATGCCGGTGCGAACGCCGCTGCCGTAGATGTTGCTCGTCGCCTCGGCGACCAGCCAGCCGCCGTCGGTGTCGGCGTGTGCGGCGAGCGTGTGAGCCAGCCGCTCAGCGAGGGTTGTCGGCTCGGGGCCGAGCTGCTCGATCGTCTCCTGGCGGATGCGGTTCATGGACGAAGCCATGGTCAGTTCTCCTTGTGGTGTCGGTTGACGTGGTTGTTGATGCTGGACGGGGCCCCGGCGTACCCGCACCCCCGGGGGCAGAGTTCCCAGCCGCCCCGGTCGAGGGCGGCTTCCCGGATGGTCTCGCGGTTGCCGGGGGCGAACCCGGTGTCGGAGAGAAGCTGAGCTACGGACGCGTCGTGGTGCACGGCCATGTACGCCGCTTCGGCGATCTTGTCGTGGCCCTGGGCGAAGAACTTCCCGAGCCCGATCTCCTTGCCACACCCGCACCAGCAGAAGCCGGTAGGGAGAAGGCGGGGCTTGTCGTTGCTTGGCATGAACCCAAGATAGCAAGTCAAGGCTTACAGTCAAGACTCACGACGAAAGAAAGCTCGGACGGGACTAGACTCGAACACATGTACGACCTACCGCCCGACCTGGACCGCCTCCGCACACTGCGGACCTGGCACACCATGTGGGTCCAGCGCATCGACGAGGCGATCAAGCAGGCCGAGGAGCAGCAGAAGGTCGAGGAGCTCAAAGCCCAGCGGAAAGCCGCCGCTGCACCCGACTGGGTCGTCGAACTCGACCGTGCCACCAGCAGCCCCTACGCCGACGTCCACATCGGCGGATGCCACATGATCGGGAAACGGTCCAAAGCCATCACCCGAGAACAAGCCGCCCAGCTCATCAACCAAGGCATCACACCCTGCACCCACTGCCGACCCGACACCGAACTCGGCATCCTCGGGTAGCAGCCACCACACCCCCGGCGCACCCTGGAACCATGGCCGCGCCCATCGTCATCCACCGCCCCTCCCCCACCGGCGGCCGGCGAGTCACCATCCGAGGGCGGATCGCCGGCCTCGCACACACCGACGGGGACGTCGTCGAATTCCTGCGCCGGGCCGGACTCCCCGACGCTGCCGACCTCCTCGACCAGGCCGACTGGGTCGAATGGCGGGGCGGAAGTGCGCACCACTACGAAGCGGCGTGACCGGCGGCAGGGCAGAGCAGGGGGAGTGTTCAGCCGAACCCGTGCGACGGTGAAGGCATGGACAATCCGAAGCAGCGATACCCGCTATCCGTAGCCAACAGGCTGCGCCCCCACCCCTGCCCCGACTGCCGCAAGACCAGTCAGCCCGAGATCCTCGACACGCCAGACTTCACCGCCGCCGACCTCGACCCGGACGTGCTCGTCGTCTGGATCTGCCCGGACAACCTCTGCAACCAGCACGACGGCTTCTTCATCGAGACCCGCTAGCCGAGCCGGCGCCGCCGCTCCTGCGGGGATTCAGGAGCGGCAGCCGACCACTGTCAGACCCGGCAGCGAAGATGTCCTCATGCCGATCACCATGCAGAGTTACGCCCTCACCTGGACCGATACCAACGGAACCCGCCGCGCGTCCAGGGTCTCCTACGACAAGCCCAGCGCCGAGCACCGGAAGGCCGAGCTCGAAGCCGGCGGCGCCACCGACGTCACCGTCGTGCCGATCCGGCCCGGAGAACTCCCCCAGCCCTGAACGCGGGCAGCCGCGAAGCCTCCCGTGGGGAGCCGGGAGGAGCGGCAGGCCCCGCCTGGAACGGGGGGTGACACAGGCGGGGCCTGAAACGAGGCCCTCAACCTGGCGGGAATCCGGCGCCGCGAGAGCAACGATGCACCCGAATCGGCCACAGGGGTAGAGGTGTGACCGGAAACGGTTGCTCAGCTCTTCGCGCGGATGAGTGAACAGTAGGGCGTCACCTGCGCTTCACTTCGTCCAGGCGTACACCTTCTCGCCGCCGATCATCGGTGCCCCCTCTGGACCTTTGACGTGAGGGGCAATCCAGACAGGGCGGTGCACCTGTCGCTTCGGATGCCAGTGGTTGCGCCAGTGGCCGCGCACAATCCACTGGTGGTGAAACTCGCGCGATCCATCACCTGGGCCGCTCTGCTGCGGACGCCTGAGCTCGATTACGCGGACGGCAGCAGGCTCCCGTCCTGTGCGTCGCAGGCGCTTGCGGGTAGCCCGATCCGCCTCGATGTCAGAGATCTTGGCCAGGGGTTGCTGCATCAGCAGCCACATAGCTCTGATGGTCCGGGTGAATCGCTCATCTTCCTCCGAGGCTTCCACCGGGTCGTGCCCGAAGTGGATCAGCGCCTCAGCCGACATGGGCGAGAGGCGGCCCACTAGGCTCCGATGCGCCGCAACTTGCTCTGTCGTCGCACTTCCTGCGGCAAGCATTTCCGCGAGCATCACTTCCGTGTCGCAGTAGAAGTTGAGCCGCACGCCGCTGCCCATAGACCACCACTCGACCGCGGCGATGGATCGCAGGCTGCCAGCCGGAGTGTGCGTCCCTGGAGCGATGTACGCAAACCCGAACTGGGATGGCACATCCTCGGGCAGCAGAGTGAACGGTGGCAGCGACTCCGCTGCCGCCTTGGCGAGCTCGTACATCTCCTCGGCGACGAAGAAGAGTTCGTCGCAGAGCAGCCCCAGGACTTCCTTCTCTTGCAGCTCCCCTGGAGTCACGTGCTGGTCAAGGCGACGACTCAGCGCAGGTGCACGGCCCTCGTAGAACCACGCCATTTCAGGCTTGGCGAGCACCGTCGCCAACTCAGCTCGCAGTTCCGGCAGGTCAACGGGGCGGATGCTCATGCGCGTGCCCCCTTCTCTAGGTGGCGGTAGATGGTGGGCCTGCTGACGCCGAACTCGTCGGCGATCTGTTGCACGGTGTACTTCCGCTTCCCGTCCGAGCCGAGCTCGTCGTACATCTCCTGCGCGAGCTTGATCTGGCGGGCCTTGAGCTTCGGCTTCTGCCCGCCGGTCCGGCCACGGGCTCGCGCGGCGGCAAGGCCGTCCATCGTGCGCTGCGACATGAGGGAGTGCTCGAACTCCGCTACCGCCCCAAGGATCTGGAAGAACATGCGGCCCACCGGCGTGGAGGTGTCGATGCCCTGATCAAGGACCGTGAGGCCGACGCCCCCTTCGTCCAGCCGACGGGACAGGGCAAGCAAGTCCTCCAGGGAGCGCCCCAGGCGGTCGAGCTTGGTGATGACGAACTGGTCGCCTTCACGCACCACCATCAACGCCTGGTCCAGGCCGGGGCGCTTGGCGAGCTTCCCCGTGATCCTGTCGACGAAGACCTTCTCGCATCCAGCCGCCTTGAGGGCGTCCTCTTGGGCCTCCGGGTTCTGTTCGCGCGTGGAGACTCGCGCGTATCCGATTCTCATGACCTCAGTGTACTTAAAGGGGGTTGAGCGTTACATAGGTGCGTACACGGGAAGTGGACGTATTTTGCCTACGCCAGGGCTGATCGCCGCGACCTGTACGTAGACGTTCGTTTCTCGACACTGCGATGACGTGCTCCTGGCACGACGAAGGGCCCCGCTCCGAGAGAAGCAGGGCCCGCGATACGGCATGTTATCGAGAGTCGTGGCGGCCAAGAGGCCGCGCTTCGCAAGACGTGGCGCGCTACCTCGCTCGTGCTGTCACCCCACCGCGCTACCGTCTTCTCATGACGACCGCCACGCGCACGACCGTCGACTGGGTTCGCCTCACGCTCGGCGGCGCGGAGATTCCCCTATCCCCTTCGCCGGGTATTGAGCTGCGGCTGATCTTGGACTCGGTCGCGGACAGCCTCAGCTTCGATCTGCTCACTCCACCCGGCCCGCCAGAAGTTCGGGTGGCGGTCGACCTGATTCCCGCCGACGGGAGCGCGGTCGCCCAGTGCGAGTCATGGGCAGCGCGCGTCGCCACACACCTCGGGGCAAACGCTGCACCCCTGGGGGACCTCAAGGAGTTCTCACTGGAGGCGGCCATCAGCGGAGGGGAGCACCCCTACAGCCGACTGGTAGTACCGCACCTCACACTCACTCCAGGGCCTCCGCCCTTCCTGGACAAAGAGGAATCTCTGCCTGGCGTCCGCGTCTTCACCGCGAAGGCCCACACTGGCAGCGATGGCAGCAAGTACCAGCTGTATCGCGCCTGACCCGCCGGAGGCGACACTGCGCCCCGCCCTCGGATGAGAGCGGGGCGCAAGCGCGTCTACCTCTCCCCCGCCGTTTGGTCACAACTCCGTCACCACCGGAACATGTGGCACCACAGGTTGTGCAGGGGTCGTTACGGTCAGGCCCTCATGAACCACCTCTGGGGGACACCTTGAACACCCGCACACTCTCTGTCGCGCTCGCATGTATCGCCACGGCAGCCCTCGTTGGCTGCGACCCGGCAGCCACAGAACCCGCACCGGACGCCCCGGCCGCGACTGAACCGGCGACCAAGACCCCCTCCCCCTCGGCCACCGAGGAGGAGCCGGCGGAGAAGAAGGCGGTGCCGAACTTTGTCGGTATGGGCCTCCAGTCCGCGCAGGACACGGCGCAGGCCGAGGGCTTCTTCGTTCTCACGTCTCATGACAGTGCCGGGCGGGGCCGGGCGCAGGCCTTCGACAGGAACTGGAAGGTGTGCTCGCAGAACATGGCGGCGGGCAAGACCGTCCCTGTCGACACCAAGCTGGACTTCGGGACGGTGAAGCTGGAGGAGGACTGCCCCGCCCGCGATGCGGAGGAGCCTGAGGCGGTGGGCGGGAAGATGCCGGACTTCGTTGGGAAGTCCGTGAAGGTGGCCCGTGATGCGCTCGACTCCGGCACGTCGATCACCGTCACCGACGCGGCCCAGGGCCGCATGGTGTTGCTGGAGTCCAACTGGCAGGTGTGCACCCAGAAGCCCGCCGCCGGGGCTGCGCTGAACGGGCAGCCGGTCGAGTTCACCGCGGTGAAGTTCGAGGAAGGCTGCCCGTAGCCGGATCGTGGCGGGGCCTCGTCAGAGCTGGGTGATGGCGAGGTTCCGCCAGAACGGCCGTACTGCGGTGTCGGTGATGCTGCCGTTGCTGAGCCCCAAGTAGCCGCCGCGGTGTGTGGTGTCGGCGATGGGCCCGGTGGTCCAGGCGGCGTTCCCGAGCCGGCGGGCTTCGATCGTCGTCGGAGTGACGTCGACCTGGATGGTCATGGACTGGCCGGCCACTACGGCTTCCGTCGCGATGTCTCCGCCCCCGAGGGCTACACCGCCTGTCTGGGTGGTGAGGTGCCGGTAGAGGCGTAGCACCCCGTTCTGGCGGAGGATGAGGTGGTATCCAGCGGTGGCGTTGAGGGTGGAGAACTCGTAGACATCGTCGGACGCCTTCCCGAGGTAGAGGCCTCCGTGGACGGCGAGGTCCCCGCTGAGCTGGTCGTACTTGATTTCGATCTGGATGCGGTACCCGCCTGCCCCGGGGGCGATGGGGCAGTACCGGCCGAGACCGTAGGTGCCGCGGGATCGGTTGATGGAGACCCAGCCGTCGGTTTCGGAGAATTTGAGGGCGGCGGCTTCGGTGTAGTCCGACATGGGTGTGCCGCCGGATTCCTTGACTTGCTGGTCCCACCTGGATGCGGTGGCTTGTGCGGTGGTGCCGCGCACGTACACGGGGTCGGACGACATGAGGCCGACGACTCCGTCAGCTTCGAGGGCGGCCCGCTGGGAGCGCCGGTACACCGGCCACGAGAAGACCGGCTTCCCGCCCGGCCGCTGGACAATCTCCTTGCGGCGGGCGGACGACATGGACGTGGAGACCCCCCAGTAGTCCACCAGGCTGTCTTTGCCGTCGAGGACTGCGTTGCTCGAACCGTCATCGACATAGCACCAGGTGCGGTACCCCTGCTGCTTCGGCCACACGAAGGACGTGCCGACGTGGGCTTTCCAGATCACGGAGGCCGGGGCGTGCGGGTACGACGTGGCCAGCAAGGTCTGGAGGGGCACGACAGCATCGTTTCCCTTGGGCTCGACGAAGAGGACGACGCGGCCGAGGTATTTGTCGAGCATGGTCCGGAGCGGCGCCATCGGCTGGTCGGTCCAGCCTTGGCCGTGTAGCACCCTGCCGTTCGTGAGGACCCGGTTCGCGATCCCGGTCGACGGATACGTGTTGAGCGCCCCGGTGCTGTACGTCGTCCGGTCCAGGCTGAGGTCGTGCAGGCACCACAACTGGCCTTCGCTGTCGACGTTGACGCTGAGCTCCATGGCCTGGATGCCGTGCGAGATCGCGTAGTCGTAGGAGACCTCGGTGTGCTCCGGGCAGACCATGCCGGCGCCGCGGTGGCCGAACACCTTCGTGCCCGCCTGGGCCATGAACGTGTCGACGGTGAGGATCGCCTTGGGGAGGTAGAGGCCGGCTGCGGCCGAGGCGGCGGTGGACACGGCGGCGCTCTGGGCGGTACCTGCCTTCGTCGCCGCGTCCGCAGCGGCCGTGGCGATTGCGGTGTCCCGTGCGGTGTTCGCCTTCGTGGTGGCGTCCGCCGTTGCGGTGTTGATGGCTGCGACCTGGGCTGCTGTGGCGGCGCCGGCTGGGTCGTAGGCGGTGTCCGCTCGGGCGACTTCGGCGGTGAGGGCCTGGCCGAGCTGTTCGTCGGTGTAGTCGTTGGCTGCGGTGATGTCGCCGGGTGGGCCGACGAGGCTCGCGAGGAAGTCGTCTTCGTCACCGTCGTTGCCTGCGCGCCGCCATGCGTCGTAGGCGGATTCTCCTGGTACGGCGAGGTACTGGGCGAGGTCGGGGGCGAGCTGCTGAACAGCTCCGAGGTCGACTTCTTCGGCGTCGGCGTCGAGGGCGAAGTAGAAGTGGCGGGGTTGGGTGCCGTTCACGGATTCGATGCCGAGCCACGCCCACACCGCGGGATTGGCGCCGGCGACGTTGGTGGGGAGGAGGCGTATCTGCTCGCCCTCGCCGTCAACGAGCTGCCCGCCGGCGAACTGGTAGGTGCCGCCGCCGGTGAACACCCCGTCCTGGCCGGGGATGCGGATCGCGGGGACGGTCGGCATCAGCTGCAAGGTGCCCTCGCCGGGGCCGCCGCCGGCTGGGGAGGTGATGCTGTAGCGGACGGGCACGGACGGGACGTCCTCGGGGAACGGCATTAGTGCTCCTTGTGGCGCTGGGCGCGGATCACCATGACCGTGCGCTGGATGAACAGTGCGGCGATGGCCAGTACGACGAGGGTGCGGACGACGCGAAGGGGCCACAGTTCGGGCCAGGCGGTGATGGCGACGGTGTAGGCGCTGAGCGCGGTAACGGCGACCCCGAACGCCATCAGGTGCCTGCCCGTCTCGGACTTCCACCAGGGGGCGAGGAGGTGGTAGGCGGCTATGAACACCAGGCCCGCACCGACCATGACGGCTGAGGTGATGACGTTCAGGAGTCGGTCCCAGGTGCCCATCACTGGCCACCGCCTTCCATGACTGCTCTGATCTTTGCTTCGAAGTGGTTTTCGTGGCGGAGGGCCCGGAGGCGGTCGCTGAGGTGGCTCGTCTCCGGGCGCTGCCGTTCGAGGTCTGTGCTGGCCTTTTCGGCTCGGGCGATGGCCGCCTTGGCGTCTGTGGGGCCGTTGCGCCGCTTACGTCGCCAGAGTTTGATCCCCATCGGCTGTCACCTCCTCCCCGCGGGGTAGGGCGTTGAGGAGGTGGACGCCGGTACGGGACAGTTCGATCAGTTCGCTGGTTTGCCGTATCGCTTCGACTCGGGCCACTTCGCTTTTGCTGTGGGCCGTGCGCCAGTCGTTGCGGTCCTCTTTCATGTCGTCGAAGGTGCGCCGTGGTACGAGTCGGCCGGTGAGGACCATGAGGACGACGATGGCGAGGAGTGCGACAGCGCCGCCTTCTGCGACGTTGACTCCGAACAGTTCGGCTGTCATTGGCCGCCGCCCTTCTTGGTGGTTCTGTGCACGGTTGGTCAGGCGGCGGTCTTGACGGGGCTGGTCTGTTCGACCCGGGTGGTGGGCAGGGGTGCTTCGACGGCGGGCCGCTCGATGACGATGAGGACTGCGGACACGAACGCCATCCATCCGGCCTGCTGTTCGACGGTCATGTCGAGGCCGAAGCCGACGAAGAGGGCGAGCCCGGCGGAGGCGGCCTGGAGGAGGGCGGCGTAGAGGGCGCCGTTCTTGAGGACGACGGCGGAGGCGACGGCGACGGCGACGGCGAGGAACGTGTTGATGAGGGTCTGCTGTGTCTCGGACACTTCGATGCCGTAGCCGGCGAGGAGCTTGAGGAACACGGCGATCGCGCCGAGGATGACGACGGGTTCGCGGCCGAAGATGCGCATGGTGGTCTCGTTTCTGGGGTGGGGTCAGGGCTTGGGGACGTGGAGCTTGTCCCAGGTGGTTTTGCCGGGGGGCCACTTGGCGGCGGTGCCGGTGTAGCCGCATTTCCGCTGCCAGGCTTCGTAGCTGTTGACGTCGGCCTGGCCGAGTTCGGGGCCGGGGCCGACTGTGTATCGGCCGCAGCCGACGGCGACGAGGCGTTTGCCCATGGCGGTGAAGATGGGGGACTTCTTGCCGAGGGCGGGCCGGCTGCCGTTGAGGAAGAAGCTGGCCCCGGGGTACGGCTCGTACTTCACGGCGGGGGGCTTCACGGCCGGGGGCTTGGTGGCGGGGGCCGGCTGCGGCTTCGCGGGGACTTTGAGCTTCTGCCCGATGGCGAGCTTGTTGGGGTCGGCGAGCCGGTTGAGCTTGGCGAGGTCGGGTGGGTTGGTGTTGTGGGCGGCGGCGATGCTGGTGAGGGTGTCGCCGCGCTTCACGGTGTACGTGCCGGCGGGCGGCTGGGCGGCGCCGGGCTCGTCGTCGTCCTCGGCCGGGCGCGGGGCGCCCTTCTTCACCCAGGCGTAGAGGGGTCCGCCGGGGCAGGCGGTGGCGTATCCGTCGCGGTGGCCTTTGATCTCGTTGCCTGCGCCGTTGTTGCGGTGGAGGTCGATGCCGTCGCGGATCGCGGTGAGCATGGCGTCGGTGGGTTCGGTGAGGCCGCTGCTGCCGACGAGTCCGACGATGGCGTAGTGCCCCTGGTTGAGGCTCTGGTTGCCGTTGGCTCCGGTCCGGCGACGTAGCCCGCGCCCTTCGAGGAGGTAGCCGTGGGGGCAGGCGGCGTGGTTGTAGGCGACGTCGCTGTAGCCCTCGGTTTTGTTGGCGAGGTGGCTGCGGCGGATGTCCTTCCATAGGGCGAGGCATTCGCCGTGGTCCGACAGCAGCTTCGTGCTGACGGGAGACCCGAGGTAGTGGACCTTGACGCCCTTGGTGGTGGCCTGTGACGGGGCGGCGGATGCGGGCCATCCGAGTTGGGCTCTGGTGATGAGCTTCATGGGTGTCTCCTGCGGGGTGGCGGGGTGCTGGCCCGCATCGACCGTTGACCTTTGAATCATAGGCTTTCGATTCGCATATGCCTACGATTCCAAGGCTTAGGGGTTATGGTGCACCTAGGTCGTTGCCGCGAGGCGACCTCGGTGGCTGGCCCGGCCGTGCGGGTCTGGGCCAGCCACCCCAACCCGCACCCACCCGCACCGGAGGCGGACATGACCGCTATCGATTACGACCTTGAGTTCCTCGAAGACGGCCGCACCATCGAACTGATCTCCATCGGGATGGTGAGCGACGACGGCCGCGAGTACTACGCCGTCAGTGCCAACCTGGCGGGCCGGACATGGCGCGGCTGGGTCGTCCCGTTCTCCGGCTGGAGCCTCCGCCGCCGGGTCCGCAAGCACACGTGGCTGATGGAGAACGTCATCACCTCCCTGCCACAGCCGCACGGTGACTGGCGGCTCCACATGCCGAAGTCCTGGCTGTTCAACTACCGCGACCCAGCGGTGAAGCCCCGGAAGCGGATCGCCGCCGAGGTGGCTGCGTTCATCCAGGCCACTGACGACGTCGAGCTGTGGGCGAACTACGGGGCCTACGATCACGTGGCGCTCGCTCAGCTCTGGGGGCCGATGATCGCCCTGCCGGACGGGGTGCCGATGTTCACCCACGACATCCAGCAGGAAGCGCGGCGCCTCGGGTTCGACTGGGACGACCTGCCGAAGCAGGCGTCCGGCGAGCACAACGCGCTGGCGGACGCCCGTCACAATCAGACCGTGCGCCGCTGGCTCGCCCGGCGGGCATGGAGGGGGGCGTCGTGACTCCCGTCGAGCGGGTGGCTGCGAACGTAAAGCTGCTCCGCACCCGACGCGGCTGGACCCAGAACGAGCTAGCCGCCGAGATGGGGCTAAAGTTTTCGCAGGTCGTGGCGACCACCGAGGGCGGCAAGCGGCGCATCACCGTGGACGACCTGGTCGACTTCGCCAACGCCTTCAGCGTGACACCTGAGCAGATGATGTCCGACGATCCGGACGCAGGCGGCCCCCAGGTGTACGAGGTGACCGTGGACGGCGGCCACACCCAGTCGTTCTCTGCCGACACCGTCGACCCGGGCGACACGTGGACGTCGTTCTACCTGCGGGAGACCCGAGTGTTCCTCGCCCCGACCGCCCGTGTTCTCGGCATACGGCTGACCACGGAGGAGACCCCCGATGCGTGAGGCTCAAGGCTCCTTCGTCCCGCCGTCCGACGCTGCGGCCCTAGAGCTGGCGCTCTGTCGCTTGCGGGATCAGCTCGCCGTCATTGCAGGCGCGCGCCCCACGCCACAGGAACTCGCCGATGACCATGCCGCTGACATCGCCACGGCAAGGCGCATCCATCAGGCCAGGCCCGGGGTGCCCGTGCACCACGTGCTCGCCGTTCTGGAAGTTCTCCGGGCGATGAGCGAGATGGAAGCCCCCGATGCCTGACGCTCCCGAGGTGCAGCCTCTGACCGATGCGGACCTGCTGGCGTGGGCAGTCGTCCTCACCCACCGGGCAAGGCAGCAGCGTGACGGCATCAAGTACGTGTTGCAGACGTACCCGCCGTGCCCCACCTGCGGGGAAGACGTACACGGTGCAGAGCAGGTCACCCTTGTCGACCCGCCCAGCACCCGGCTCACCCTGCGGCCTTGCGACCACATCCACATGGTCAGCGACAACGACATGTACCGCCTATGGCGGCACGTGAACGAGATGGTGGCCGACGTCGTCGACCGCTACGACAGTCACCTCGGCGAGACACGGCCGTGGACCACGGAAGAGATCGTCCACGAAGCCCGCCGTCGCGTAGACGGCAAGACGGCCGAGGGGGAGAAGCGCCCGGCCCCGGCCCGTGGCCACACCCAGGTCTACCCGGATCCCCGCCAGCCCGCCTACGACGCCGTGTACGAGAACATCCGCAACCTCGGCGAGTACCTGCCGCCCGACACCGCGCACCGCAACGCGCTCATCTGGCGGGCTGTTCGCGCGGCTCTCGACGCGACCCCGGTCGGGCGCTGCATGTCCTCGCACTGCGTTGAGGGCGACCACATCATCGACCTGGGAGACGCTCATGCCTGATGTTCAGGGTCGTTGCCCGGCGTGTGGTGCCGCCAGCCTGTTCCTCGGCGAGGGCGGGCATGTGACCTGCTCCCGCAGCGACTGCCCGGACCCGTGCGCCGCCGACGACATGCTCGGCCAGGGAGCACCGATGCTGCACCGCGTCGCCGTCCTCGCCAGCGACCTGTTCACCGCAGGCACGCCGGGCCCGGAACGGGAGACCGCACGGAAGTTCCTAGCCGCGCTCCAGCGCGAGGAGCCCCGCCTACTGGGCTGTGGGTTCTGCTACGAGGAGCAGGGCGAGGAGGTTCACCCGCACCCGGAATGCCCCGTCGGGGCCAACGAACGCCAGCAGCCGCCGGTTGTGGCGACGGCACGCGTTGCCCTCGATGTTGCGGTCACGGCATCTGACTACGCCCTCGCACGCACAGCGGCCCAGCCGTCCGCCGAGCGTGATCTGGCCGAGCTTCAGCGACGCGCCGCCAGAGTCACGCGGAAGACCGACGCAACTGTCACCGTGGCCCCCTACGGCGAGGGGTACGAGGTCACCATCATGCGAGGGGGCGGAACGACTCGCCACGGCGGGTACGGCTTCCATGCCGTCCAGGGCATTCTCCTGGGGGTCATGGCAGCTGCCGATTGCCGCGAGGCGCAGACTCCCACCGCCGAGGAGGCCCCGAATGCCTGAGCCGACCGACCCCATGACCGAGCTGGCACAGCAGGCCGCCCAGCTGCACGAGGTGTACGAGACCTACGTACAGGCCGGGTTCACCGAACAGCAGGCGTTCGAGCTCACCAAGGCCATCCTCCTCGCCAACGTCGGAGGAGGAGCATGACGGGCCGAGACCTGCGGCTACACACCCTCCGGCAGCAAGGTGCACGGGAGGAACTGGTCACGGTCGCCGAGTGGGACGTAACTCCTGGCCTGCACGCGTGGATCACCGAAGAGATCGAAAAGTTGGAGGCGGCCGCCAAGCCCCTGGTCGGTCTCGGAACCTGCCCCAACTCGGGGCACTGCGAACCAGAGTGCTACCACCCCGAGGGCCTGCCGACCAACGACTCGGCAGGGGTCCTCCGCCGCTGCGCCGCCGACCGCAAGATCATGGCCGCGCACCCGTACACCACCCAAGTCATCAACCCTGGCTACGGGCCACACACCGCCGGCTTCGGGTGCGAAACCTGCCACGACTGGGACGGGGTCCCCGAAGGGCGCGGGAACTGCCCCACCATCCTCGCCCTCGCCGAAGGCTACGGACTCGACGACGAGGAGACCGACGATGCATGAGCCGACCGGGCGCGTGCCCACCACCTTCGAGGAGTTCCTGACCCGCGCCGTCGCCCAGCACGGCAACAGCTTCCGACCTTCCGCATTCGAGTACGCCCGCAACTTCGCCGCGACCTGCCGCGCCCAGAGCGAAGAAGAGGGCCCGGAGGACGCCGCCGTGTTGCGTCGGCTCGCTGAGCAGATGGACCCAGATCTGCGCCCCGTACACGTCGTCGCGGAAACCGTCCGGGACTTCGAGGCGTGGTGCTGGGACAACCAGCGGTGCCCGCGCGACCCGAAGGTGCGTCACGTGACCCGGCCGGATCAGCTCCGGGGGATTCGGCAGCAGCGTGTCGAGCTGGGCAGGGGGTACAGGCGGCTCCCCCGCTGGCCCGAGCTGGCCAGGCTCATCCTCGCCCACGAGATGCTCGCCGACACCGACGCGCTCGGGCTCGCGGGCATCACCAGCAGCGAGGGGACCGACGATGCGTGACCACGACACCCTGCGCACCGTGTGGCTGTTCGGCAAGCCGTACTGGTGGGAGCGGCAGCCCGACGGGCGACTGGCCCTTCAGAAAGCAGCTTGGCTCAGCACAGGGAGGAACCCGTGAGCAGCACGTACTACGTCCTCTGCCTGTCCCACGACCCGGCGACGAGGACACAGTCCGAGTTCACCAACCATGGCGAAGCCGCCCAAGCCATCAAGGACGGCATCGAAGGCCACGCCCGCTGCGACCTGCTCATCGAACGCGTCTCAGGCGCACCCGTCGAATACGCCTGCCCACCCCGCGACGACCGCAAAGTCGGACCGCACTGCCACCACCGGGACGTCAGGTGGATTGATACCGAATGGCTGCGCCTCCTCGGCCGCGCCCAGCAGTCCACTGACCCGCGCCTGCAAGAGGTGCTCGTACAGGAGCGGTTCTACTGCTGGCCCGTGGACCGGGTGCACCGGCTCCGGGTAGCGCTCGACATCGGAGACGAAGCGAGGGAACGCCCATGACCGCCCGCCCGCTTGCCGTCGGGGACATCATCCACGGCTTCGCCTACGGCGCCTTCGGCCGCGACCACTACCACTGCGTTCGCGTCGAAGCCGCCGGGCCGGACTGGATCGTCGCCCGCGACCCTGACGAACCCCACAGAGAACCGTCCTTCGCCTCCGGCGCCCGTGCCCTCGATCTCTGCGCCCAAGCTCGCGACGAGGGGCACAAGACGCCCTGGGGTGAGCCCACACAGCCGTGCCCGGCCGCCGGTAAGCCCCACGCCCTACAGCCGCCCGTGGACGTCATCCTCGTCGGTGCGAACGGGAAAATCCTCGCCCACGGAACCGCCACCAGCATCAACGACGACGGCACCATCGCTATGCAGAGCCCGCCAGTAGCCCCGGGCGCGCTCCCCCACGGCATGAACTGGCGGGACTACATCGACTAGCCACCGGCTCCGCGAGGCGCTCCCCATAGGCGCCATCGTGGGGCTCGTTTTCGAAAAGTTGCCTGGATCGCAACTTTCCTGGGTCGGAAAAGTTGGCGATCCAGGCAAGTCATCACAGCTGGGTCACCACCAGGTTCCGCCAGTAGGGCCGGGTTGCCACATCCGTGATCGACCCGTTCGACAACCCGAAGTACCCGCCCCGGTACGTCGTATCCGCCAACGCACCCGTCGTCCACCCGACCCCGTCCGTGCGCTTCGCCTCAATCGTCGTCGGCGTCACATTCACCTGGAAACTCATCACCCCATCAGCAGTCGGCGCCGTCGTTGCGATCACCGAGCCCAGCGTCGTCCCCGACGTCGACCCGGCCGTGTGCCGGTTCAACTGCATCTGCCCGTTCGCCCGCATCACCAGGTGATAGCCGCCCGTCGCGTTCGACTGGGAGAACCGGTACGGGTCGTCCGACTGCTTCCCGAAGTAGATCCCGCCGTGCAATGTGTTCGTCGCGGGAAGCACCTTGAACTTCATGTCGAAGCTGAGCCGGTACCCGCCCGCACCAGCCGCCACCGGGCAGTACGTGCCCAGCCCGACCGACTGGAACGGCACCGCCGGCACCGACACCCAGCCGACGTCCGGGGTAGGGGCGAACTGGAGGGCGTAGTCAGGGTCGTAGTCGATCGTCGGCGTGCACCCAGGCTCCTTGATCTGGAGATCCCAGCGGGACGCGGTGCGCTGCGGGGCGCTGGTCGACACGTACCGGGGGTCCGACGACATCATGCCGACGACACCCAGACCGGTCAGCCGGGCGACCTGCGACCTTCTGTACACCGCCCACGCGAAGACGGGCTTCCCCCGGTCCTTCACCTGGGTGATCCGGGCGTCCGAGAACGTGGTGTTGACGCCCCAGTAGTCGACCATGGAGTCCTTGGCGTCCATCGTCGCGTCGCTGGTACCCGAGTCCAGGTACACCCACGTGCGGTACCCCCTGGCCTTGGCCCACGGCAGCGACAGGGTACCTATATGGCACTTCCAGATCACGCTGCGCGGGGCGTGCGGGTACGAGGCGTCCAGCAACTGTTGGGTAGGCACCACCGCGTCGTTCGCTTTCGGTTCCAGCAGGATCGGCACTTTGCCCAGGAACTCATCCAGCACCTGCCTGAGCGGCACCAACCGCTGCTCCGACCACCCGGCCCCGAGGAGCGTCCGCGCGTTCGTCTGGATCTGCTGCCCGATCTCCTCGGTGGTGTACCCGTTGAGGTTCCCGGTCCGGTTCGTCGTCCGGTCCACCGTCGGGTCGTGCAAGCACCACAGCTCCCCGGAGGCGTCGACGTTCACGGACACTTCGAGCGGGTAGCGCATGGCGGCAGCAGCCCGGTAGGCGACGAGGGTGTGCTCGGGGCGGACCATGCCCCCGCCGCGGTGGGCGAAGTACACGGGGGCCACGGGGGTGGCGGGCCCGATGATGCTGTCGATTGTGGCGATGGCGTTCGGGAGGTACAGGGCGGCGGCGTTGCTAGCGGCCGTGGAGATCGCAGCGGCCTGTGCGTCGGCGGCCTTCGCCGTAGCATCGTCCGCAGCTTCGGCGACTACCCCGGCGACCCGTGCGGACACGATCTCGGCAATGTCTGAGGCGACCATGGCGTACCGGCGGCCCAGCCCGAAGTCGAGGAAGACGGTGGTGACATCCTCCGGCCCGTAGAACGCGACGAACCCGTCGGACGCCGCGATGACCGACGTGACGGGGAGACCGCTGGTGTCGGTGAGGTCGGTCAGTTGAGTACCGCCCGCCACCGCATCCCACACGGCGCCAGTCGCACCGGGGCGGAGGAGGAGCTGGTCGCCGACCTGCTCCATGGCGTAATCGCTGGTAGTACCCCCGAAAAAATGACGCATGAGGGTTCCTTTCGGGGGTCAGGCGGTCCAGTAGGAGCCGTCGATGTCGATGATGTCGCCGGCCCGAATGTTGAACGGGCTGTTGGTGAACAGGCTGAACGCGTTGGGTTTTGCCGACTGGGTGGTGCCATTCGTCATCGAGTAGCGCAGCCGGGAGATTTTCGTGGTGGAGATTGACGGGGCCGTCACCGCGGCACCGAACGTGGTCCCCTCCCCGTTGTCGGACGTGTAGTGCCAGTCGAAAAGCGACCGGTGTGCGGTGGTGCAGGGGTAGCCGGGCGGGAGGGCGACGTTGAGCGGGTCCGCATACCCGGGCGGGTTCGACGTCACGACCACGTGAATGTGCAGGTCGACCCGCTTGCCCCGCACCTGGTACAGGCCGCGGTTGGTGGACGACGTGCCCCAGTGGAAGTTCGTGGCCCCTGCCGACCACTGGGGGGTGTAGGTGCCTTCCTCCACGCCTGGTGAGCCGATCCACTGCCAGCCCGCCCCGTCGCCGATGTAGAGGCGGGTGCCTTCGGTGAGGAGTCGGCCGCGGACGCTGGGGCGGCGGGCGCCGGGGAGGCCGGGGGTGGTGCCGCTGTCGGTGAACCATCGTCGGTCGATGACGTTGACGGCGGTGACGACGGAGGATCCGGCGGCGACGGTGCATTGGGCGAGGGGGATTTCGTAGACGCCGTCCTCGGCGGCGGAGAGGCTCGGGGCGCTGCTGCCGCCTGTCTTGTAGAAGGCGCGGACTGTTTTCGCGGCCATGGAGGCGCGGAGGATGACCAGGTCGACGCGGGCGACGGTTCCCGCGTTGGGGGTGACGGCGACGTTCTTGACGGTGTCGTTGAGGTAGTAGAACCCATTGGCGAACGCCTCGCCGGGTTGGAGGACGACGTTGCCGGTGCCGTTGCCGCTGATCTTGAGGGCGGTGTCGGCGGGGTCGGAGGCGTGGACACCGTCTGCTCCCCACCGGCGGGCCATGCGGGACCACTGGGACTGTGTGGCGATCGGCGACTCGTCGAACGGCGCACTGAACTCGGCCATGCTCAGGCCGCCTTCCTGGTCTTGAGGCGCCCAACGTCTCGTTTGACCTGGGCGAGGTACTTGTAGATGCGGGCGACTGTGCCGTCACCGTCGCTGGACCCGACCGCCGCCTTGACGGTGGTGCCGTCACCAGCCGTGCAGGTGAGGGTGACTTCGCGGACGACGTCGGTCATCCACGACTCCCGCACTCGGGCGGACACGGTGTCGCCCACGTTGTAGTCCCGCCCGTACTGGAGCAGCGGAATATCGATCGGGCTGATCGCCAACGAGCCTTGCCCGGCACCGGCGGTGAGGGCCTCCTCGGCGGCCTGGTCCATCTGGGCCACCAGGTCGACCGATGCGGTATCGACGGAGGTGAGGTCGACGAACTGCTCGATCACCAAGCCCGGGAAGAGCGGGTCGGCCCGGTCGACGGTCTTACAAGCCCGCGGTGTGGACTGCCCGCCGGCGACGACGAGGGCCCGAGTGCAGGTGGGCGGTGTGGTGGTGTAGCTGGCGTCGGTGAGGTTCCCGAGGTTGAACGCGAACCGGGCGGTGCCGGACCGGTCGACGGGTTCGTACACCTGGAACTGGAGGCCGGAGCCGACTTGGACGACGCGGAACCCGAGCCCGGCAGAGTTCGCGATGTCGGTGAGGACGGCGAGGAGGGAGTCGAACTGGTTGAGCTGCCTTGTGATCGTCGGCCCGTGGCCCCCGTTGGCGGCGAGGGTCAACAGTGCGTTCTTGCGGGAGGCCAACGCCCCGGGTCCCGCGTTGACGTTGACGAGGGTCCGCATGGCGGTCTCTGCCACCACGCCGGAGATCTTGTACACCGTGTCCGCCTGTGACCCGATGACCGAGCCGGGGGCAGGCCAGCAGGTGTAGCGGGCCAGGACTTCGGTGTCGGAGACCCCGCCGACGGTGAGTTTCCCGGCCCCGGAGTCGTCCTTGGAGCGGGACCAGTCGACGGTGCGGATCGGCCCCGAGTCGACAAGCGTCCCGTCGGCCGTGCGGATGATCAACCCGTTGCCTTCGGCCAGGAGGTTCGCCTTCCCGGAGTCGGCGGAGATCTCCAGAACGAAGCTGCCGATGGCGTTGTAGCGGGGCATGACGATGAGGCTGGTGTAGTCGTCGATCTGCCCGATGCGTTCCAGGGCGGGGTTGCGGACGTAGACGCGGAGCGCGCTGTTCACTGGGTGTCCTCCTCTCAGGCGGCCAGGTAGCGGGGCTGGTACGTCATGCGGACCTCGGTGGTGGAGGTGGACCCGGCGACCGTCAACGTGAGCTCGTTGATGCCGGTCTCCAGCGGCCACAGAGAGGAGTCGCCGAGGTTGGGCCACAGGTTCGTGACCCCGTTGAGGAGGGCGGTTTGCCTGCGTTCCCGGGTGTCGATGACGATGGTGTCGGCGCCGGTGATGGTGCGGGTCAGGACGAGGGTCTGCCCGGTCGTGACGTTGGTGAGAGTGACCGAGGTCGCCGGGCCGGTAATCGTCCAGACGGGGAAGGCGTCGTCGTCGCCGTCGTTGTCGACGGTGACCGCACCGAGCACCTGGGAGTCGCCGACGACGAGCGGCAGGAACGGGAAGAAGTCCCCGCCCAGGTCCGTCCGCCACGCGTGAGTGACCTCTCCCCCAGTCCAGTACGGGGACGGTACGGCGAACACCAGCGCTGTGATGCACCAGCGGCGACCAGCAGTATCGAGGGACTCATCGCCTTCCATGCCGCCCTCGTAGCGGACTCCGATGCTGCGCTGCGCCCCGTCTGGCTCGGTGAGGGTGAGAGTCCCCTGGCCTCTCTTGGGGTTGAGAGAACGGATGAGTGTGCGGCGGCGGGTCTTGTAGGCGGCGCGGCTGTCGTTGGCCCAGAACGCGACCGGCAGGGTGATCGTCTTGCCTTCGGCGCGGACCTGCCGCACCTCGTACCCATCGATGCCCGGCGACTCGTCCTTCGCGAAGGCGTAGGACGGCATGTCCAGCCCCTTGGCGCCGGGCTGGACTACCCAGCCGTGCTCCCAGTCCGTGAGGAGCGTCGTCACCCCTGCCGGGTCGGTGAACGACAGGAGCGGCATTTCGACGAGGCGTTGCGGCCACTCCCACGGCGGCTGCTGCTCAACCGGGGGAGTCGATGAGGCGACCAGAATCGGCATCAGTTAGCTCCGATCATGGCGGGGCGGTGGAGCATGTCCTGGGCGTCAAGCGCGTCGAGGATGCTGCGCCGTGAGGCGACCTCGGTCGTGTGCGCGTTGTAGTTGAGGACCCGGTCACCGGTGGTGTTGTTGACGGTCCGGGTCTCGGTGCGGGCAACGGTGGCCGCTGCGGTGGACCGGACGGTGCGGGCCATGGTGGCGGCTGCGGCTGCGGCCTGCGGGATGGTGTCGCGGACACCGCGGGCGAAGCCAAGCCCGGTGAACCGGCCGAGCGCGGCGAGGACTTGAGACGGTGACTTGATTTTCAGTTCGACCTTGATGGTCTTCTGGATCTTCTTCGCCAGGTCGACCATCGCCTTGACGATCGCCGCTTCCTGGGCCTTCAGCCCGGCCAGGTACCCCTTGCCGGACATGGCCCCGGCGTCGTACATGACGTCGGCGGCGGACTGCCCGTAGGCGGTGGCCGCTTTCCCGATCTGCACCTGGGTCGCGTTGATGGACTTGAGCTGCGCACCGGTCGCCTTCACCAGCGCGGCGGCATACGGTGCGGCCTGGTCGGGGCCGGCGGAGATGAGCTGCCCGATGAACGCCTTCGACAGGCCGCGCTTGCCCAGCGTGATGATGTTCTTGGAGAACGTCTGGAGCTGGCCGAGGCGGACCTTGAGCCCGTTGAGGATGCCGTCCGCACCGAACGGCAGGCCGGAGTTGGGGAGGCCGGTGAGGGAGGCGAAGGAGGAGGCGGACGCGGTGGTTTCGGTGGCGAACGTCCTCGCGGCGGCGATCTTCGCGGTGAGCGCGTCCCGTTTGGCCGCCAGGTTCTGGAGTGTTTTGCTCTGGGCGTTCAGGGATTTGATGAGCCGGTCATCCAAGGTCGTCTTGACGCCCTTGAAGGCGTTCTTCACCGCGGTGGCGACCTGGGTCATGGCGGTACTGATCGCGGACGCGGTCCCGGATAGGGCCTTGAGGAATCCGGCGCCGACGCTGGCCGCGATGGGCCCGGTGTCGATGCTCTTCCCACCGACCTTGATGATGCCGCCGGTGGCGTACCCGCCGCGGCGCAGCCCCGTGCTGATCTGCACCCCGCCGCCGACGATGCCGCCCTGGGCGTACCCGCCGATCCGGTTGTACGCCGCAGGCAGGGACCCGTACCGGCTGAGCGCGTACTTCATCGACGCGTAGATGTTTGCCATCGGGTCGACGGACACCCCGTACAGCTTGGGCCCGGTCTTGCGGTACTTCCCGGCGTAGGCGTTGAACGTGGGCTCGATGACCTGCATCAGGCCGACGGACGGGGTGCCGTTGATCCAGTTGATGTCGTTGCGGTTGACCGCCCGGGTGTTGCCGCCGGACTCCTGGTTCATGCGGCGCAGCGTGGTGTTGACCAGGCTGAGGGACTGCCCGACCTGTCCGAGGGCCTGGGTGACGACACCGCGGAAGCGTTCGACGCCGGCGCCCGCGTCGCCCCCGGTGCCGCCTTCGAGGTAGCGCATCGGGTCGACGGTTTTGCCGCCCTGTCGTGCTTCGAGGTGGAGGTGGGGGCCGGTGGTGTTGCCGGTCGCCCCGACTTTCCCGATGACCTGCCCGCGGGTGACGCCTTCGGTGGCTTTGGCGACCATCGCCGACATGTGCGCGTACAGGGACGACAGGCCCGACCCGTGGTTGATCTCGATGTGCTGCCCATACGGGCCGCCGGAAGTGGCGGTGCGGACCTGCCCGTTGTCGACCGCCCGAATGCTCGTCCCGGTCTTCGCAGGGAAGTCCAGACCGGTGTGACGGCCGGAGGACCACATCAGGCCGGGCTTCCCGAACGGGGTCCCATACGGGGCGTCGACCGGCTTCAGCCACTGGCCGGTGGACTCCAGGATGTCCTTGCCGCGGATGTAGTCGACGACTCGGTTGATGAGCCCGATGGGTGCCTGCCCGATCATGCCGGGCCAGGTGTTGGTGTTCTTCCCGAGGGTTTTGGTGATGCCCTTCTTGACCGGGGAGAGAGCGGACTCGGCGAGGTCGGCGAGGCCACCGCGGGCGACGTCGGCGCCCTTGGTCAGGACGCTGCCGACGGCGCTGGTGATGCCGGAGAAGATGCCGCCCTCAGCGAACCCACGGAACGCGCGCAGGGATTGGCCGCGCATAGCGGCCTGGTTGACGGCGTGGAGTCGGGCCCGCTCGTAGGGGTCCTGCATGGCCTCGGAGACGTAGACGCCTTCGCCGCGGCGCATGGGGACGAGTTGGTCGTCGCCCTGCCGGTAGGAGGACTGGCCGGGGAGGATCCCGCCTCGGGCGAAACCCTTCGGCATGGACATCGGCTTGAGGTCTTCAACCCCGGGGATCTTCGCTGCGGTCTTGTTCCAGACGGCGACGATGCCCTTGTTGTAGACGACGTCGATCCAGAACTTGATCGGCGCCTTCACCAAGTCCTTCAGCCCGGCCCAGATCTTCCCGAGGCCCCTCTTCAACGTCTCGAACGCGCCGGACAGCTTCTCGGCGAAGTTGTCGAAGCCGCGGCGGACGGAACCCCAGGCGTCAGTGGCGGTGGATTTGATGTTCGTCCAGAGGTCGGACCACGCGTCGGACACCTTCGTCTTGATCGCGTTGAAGATCAGGAGCGCCTTGTTCCGCAGGTCCGTGAACCAGCGGATCGCCCCGTTGACGATGTCGGGGATGATGCTGTGCCCGAGGAGGATGTCGTACAACCAGCGGAACGCCTTCGCGATGGCTTCGGTGAGCCACTTCACCGCGTCGACACCGGGCTGGATGTCCTTGCGAAGGTTGGTCATCGACTTGATGAACAGCTTCAGCGCCGGGATGACGACCTTCAGGATGATCGCGGTCGCGAGCTGCGTCATCAGCATCGAGAACTCGATCAGCGGCGGCAGCAGCGGCATGATCGCGGGCAGCAGCTGGATCAGGAACTCGGTCCCCAGCAGCGCCAGCTGAGGCAGCAGCGGGGCGAGGGCGAGGAGGATGTCGCCGATCGACTGGCCGAGCTGCATCAGCGGCGGCACGAGCATCGGGATGATCGGCAGCAGCGCCTGCAACACTCGCATGAATGCGGTCGCGTACTGGCCGGCCAGCTCGGCTATGACCGCAGACAGGCCCTCGATGATCGGGGAGAGGATCGGGCCGAGCATCCCGGCGATCTGCGTGACCACGGGTACGAGGTCGTTGAAGACGCTGATCAGCATGTCGAAGATCGGGATGACAAGCGGCAGCAGGTCAGCGATCAGCTTCCCGAGGACCGGCAGCAATGGCGACACCGCCTCGACCAGGCCGATGATGGCCTGCGCCGCGACGACAAGCACCGGGCCGAGCGCCTGGGCGACCGGGAGCAAGGCCTCACCGAGGGTCTTGAACAGGTCACCGATGGCGGGCCCCAGCAGCTTCGCCACCGCGGTCACTGACGGTGCCAAAGCTGCGAGGACAGGCAGCACCGCCTGAAGGGCATCACCCAGCGCGCCGGCGAGGAGCCCGGCGACAGCCTGGACGGCAGAGAAGATCGCCTTCAGTGCGGCTTGCACCTCGGGCAGGGCGGTGACCCTGCGGATCTCCTCCAGGGCGGCGCCGACGACGGCGAAGAAGTCGCCACCACCCGCAGCTGCGGCCCCGAAGACGTTTTGGATGATCCCGCCGATGTCGGCCAGGACCCCACCGAAAGACACGGCGACATCGAGGGCGGCGCTGATGGCGTCTTGGAGGCCGCCGCTCTCCAGTCCCTTGGCGAGCTTGGCGATGGCTGTGTCTAGGGCTTCGGTGGCCCCGTTGGTGATGCGGTCCCACGCCGGTCCGGCTCCGATGGTGAGCTGGGACAGGGCGGTGAGGATCTGTCCGGGGACCCGGTTCAGGTTGCCGAGCCCGTTGCGGATGACATCGAAGGTGCCCTTGAGCTGCCCAGTGCGTTCCAAATTTTCGACGGCGGTGAGCGCGTTCTTCGCCATGTTGCCGAGTTCGGCGGCGGCCCCGACGAGGCCGGCCCGGACGGTGGGCAGAATGAGACTGCCGACGGTCTGGAGGCGGGTGCCGAGCCCGGCGAAAAGTGCGTCCTGGACGTCGAGTTTCATGGCCCGCCAGGCGGGCGCCATCTCCTGGAGGATGGCGACGAACCCGCGGGCGTTCGGGCTGAGCTTCGAGACGGCGTCGTTGAGCTTGGTGGTTTGGGTGGCGGCGGTCTGCTGGGAGTCCGCTACTGCCCGCGCGGCGTCGGCGACAGCCCGGTGCGCGTCCGCAAGCCCACGCTCCTGGTCGGCGACTTGCAGACTCGCTGCCCGGATCCGTTCCTGCGCCTGCACCACAGCGTCCGACCCGGACACCCCGGCCTTGTTCGCGGCGGCGGTGTCGACCTGGCGGCGCTTCTGCTGCCGCGCTTGCTCCTCCGCCGACGCCTTGGCCTTCTTCAGGGCGAGGTCGGCCTGCTGGATTTGGAGCTGTGTCGCGGTGGGGTCGGACCTGGTCTTCTGGAGGTCGAGCTCGGCCTGCTCAATGTCGAGTGCGGCTTGCTTCTGGTCCAGGGCGCCTTGGCGGAGGCTCCGGTTCATGTCCTCCAGGTCGCGGGTGGCTTGGCGTCGGGCGCCGGACAGTTCCTGCTGTGCTTGGCGGGCGGTGCGCTGCGCTTCGGACAGGTTCCGTTCAGCGTCGGCGACACCGCGCTGAGCGTTGGCAAGGGAGCGTTGCGCGGACTCGACCTGCCGGGCAGCAGTCACCGCGGCCTTGGCCTCGGCCGGGGCCGGGTTGAACGCGGCCTTGATGGCGTCGCCGACCCCGGATGTACCGAGCTTGATCGCACCGAATGCGGTGGCGAGGGTGAGGATGGCGGGTGCGGCGACGGCGGCGAGTGGCCCCATCTGGGCGATGGACTGGCCCATCGCGGCCAGCTGTGGTGTGGCAAGGAGCGCGGCTGCGGCGATCTTCGCTATTCGGCCGGAGAGGATCCCGGCCTGGGCGGATGCGTTGCCGCCGCTGCCGCCGAAGCTCCCGAGCGCCGACGTGATTCCGGCTAGCCCAAGGATCCGGGTGCGAATGTTGACGATGCGGTCGCGCGCCACATGGTTGAGGGCGGTGTTCGCCGCGGCGGTGACGGCGCGGGCATCGACCCGGGCGGTGCGCCGGCGGGTGAGGTTCGCCAGGTCGTTCGCTGCGACACGGGTGTCGACGTCGACACCGAGGCGGACCCGCTGCCGTTGGGTGAGGCTGCGCAACTCGTTCGCGGCGACCCTGGTGTCGAGGGTGGCCCGGATTTGGACGAAGCGGTCGGCGGTGAGCTTGTCGAGGGCCTTCTCGACCCGCTTGTACGCGGCGTCCTGGATCTTCGCGACGATGTCGACGGTGGTCTGCCCGAACCCGGCGAGCTTAGTCTTTGCGGCGGTGTCATCGACCTGGGCGACGATCCGGACGGTGCGTTCGTCGGTGAGGCGGGCGAGGGCTGTCTTCGCGGCTTTGTCGTCGAGCTGCGCTGTGATCTTGACGGTGCGCTGGTCCGTGAGCTTGCCGAGCGCAGTGCGGGCCGCAGAGTCGTCGAGCTCGGCCCGGACCTTGACGGTGCGGTCGCGGGTGAGGCGGGTCAGGGCGGTGGTGGCGGCCTTGTCGTCGAGCTCGGCCGTCAGCTTGATCGTGCGCGGCTTGGTCAGCTTGGTCAGCTTGGCCTCAACCACCGTCGTCAGGAGGTCGACACCGACCCGGACGGTGGGTGTGGCGGCAGCCAGTTTCCGCCGGATCCCGTCAATGATCTGGTCACCGGCGACTTCGCCGGCGAGCTTGGCGGGCTGACGGATCGCGGAGGGCAGCTCACGCAGGAGCACCGGGCCGAACCGGGTCGTGTCTGGGATGACGGAGACCCGGGTGGATCCGACGAGTGTCGGCTCGGCCATGCTGCCCTCCCCTCTTACCGTGCTGCTTCGAGTTCGCGGATTTTGCGTTCCCAGTGGTCGACTTCCGCCTGGTCGGTCTGGGTGGTGCCGGGTGAGTACTGGTTGAGGAGCGCCTCGCTGTACGCCGCACCGGCGGCTTCGAGTTCGGCTTGCTGCTCGTCGACCTCCGTGGCCGGTGATTCGACGGGCGGCATGTCCGGCGGTTCGCCCTTGAGGTGGGCGGCCCACAGGATGCGGATCATGAGGAGGAGTGCGTTGTAGTGGGCGGCCTGGATGTAGGTGTTCTGCGTCCACCGCCTTCCGTCGACGTCCCCTGCCGCTGCCGCTTTGGTGGCGGAGTCCTCTGGCAGGTGTTCGACCAGGTCCCGGAGTTCAGCCCAGTTCATGGACCCTTCGCCCCAGGACATGGCCCAGAACTCGTCTAGGCGGCGACCGGGGTAGTACCGCTGGATGTCGGCTCGGAGGGCTCCTGGGTGCTCTTGGAGGACCTGGAGGAGCCGGAGTCTTCCCCCGTGTCGGTGCCCGCCTCCCCGTTGATCTCCTTGAGGAGTTCGGTGAGTTCGCCGACGGTGAGCTGGGCGACTTCGACGAGCTGGTCGAACGCCTCGGGCGGGGTGGCGATCTTGCGGAGGATGCTGAGGTTGTTGTTGTCGCCGTCCGCTTCGACGGCCTTGACGACGGCGAGGGGCCAGTAGTCCTGGGTGAGGAACGAGCAGCGGCGCTCCTCGACCTCGTACTCGGTGTCGCCGGGAACCTCGAAGACGAGGTCGACGTGCTTGACCCCGGCCTTCTGGGCGATCTGGGCGCGCATCTCCTGGAGCTTGATGACCTTGCGGTTCGGCTTGGACATGGTCCGGGTTCCTTACTCAGGCGGGGGCAGGCGGGGGCTTTGCAGGTGATCCGTCGTGCCGCCCCCGCCAGGGATTGGGCGCGACGGATCACCAGTCGGAGGGTCAGGCGGGGAGGGTGACCTCGGTGATCATGTGCTGGACGGACTGGGCGCCACCCGGGGCACTGAGGGCGGTGAACGTGAGCTCGTAGTTCGAGCTGTCGTCGGCCGAGTGCTTGCGGGCGCCCCGGTCGGACACACCGCAGCGGGCGATCATGATGCGGTGGCGCTTACCTCCGTAGATGACATCCAGACCCAGGGCGATCTCCACCGTGTCCTGGGTGCTGCCCGACCCGAAGCTGAGGAACTGCTTCGCCGCCGGTTCGACCACCGCAGCGGTGGACGTCATGTTGTCCATCTGCACCTGGTAGTACAGGGACAGCAGCTGGGCGGTCGTCTCCCGGAAGACGAGCTTGAACGTCTGCGTCCTCTTCTTCGCGAGGTCGACGACGGGCGCGTCCTCACCCCACGCGTCGAGCTGGGTCCGCTCCTCCGCCAGGGCCTCTTCGAGACCGTCCGGGGTGATGAAACCCATGTCACTGAAACCAGCAGGCCAGGCGACTTCGGGTCCGACGGGGAAAGTAGTGCCGACGGGGGCGGCATACGCCTTGCCCGCTGTGCCGACGATGATGTTGGTTGAGTCGCCCACGACGGGCCTCCTAGCTGTTCGGGAGGGGTGGGCGGACGCTCATCCCCAGGATCATGCCGACGCGTGCGATGCCGGTGTTGGGCTCTTCTGGTCGGTCTTGCGGGCCGGTCTCCTGCGAGATCCCGCTGACGATGCCGTCCTCCGTGGACTGGTTGGGGAGGAGCTCCCACTCGGCACACACCCGGAGTGCGAGGCGCATGGCCGCACCCTCGTCCGCGGCGAAGCAGTCGAAGTTGAGCCTCGGCCGGTCGGTTGTGGCGGGGTCGGACCAGCCACGCATGGTGCTGGTGCCGCCGATCCTCAAGACCCTGACCGCCGGAAGCACGGCGTTGAGCGCCTTGCCCTCGGGAAGCTTCGACGCCACATAGGCGTTGGGCATGGCGAGGCTGAGAAGGTCGATGGCGACCTTCTTGCCGTCAGGGAGGACCAGCAGCGCGGCCATCGCTACTTGCCTGCGGCCTTCTGCGGCTGGCTGCCCGTGGTCTGCGCCTTGGCGGCGTCCTCGGTCTTCTGGTCGTTCTTGACCGGCTCGGCGTAGCCCTTCCAGCGGTGGACCTCGTCGGCCGCGACGTCGACGATCTCGCCGGGGAGCTGCTTGCCCCGGGGGAACGTGAGCTTCATCTTCACGGTGTCGGACATCAGTGGTCGCCTCCTGCGGCGTCGAGAGCGTTGCCCAGCACGTGCCGGGGCAGATGGATGCGGCGGCCGTTCCGGTCGGTCTGCCGGGTGCCGAACTCCACGTAGATCGCGTAGTGGACCGGGGCGTCCACGTGCACTGCCCCCGTGTCCGGGTCCGGGCGTTCGACGCGGTGGATCGTGGCCCGGTACAGCCCGGTGTCGACCGGGGCAGCAGCCTTGGCCACCCCGACGACTGCGTCCCCGCGGGCCGCCATGTCGGCCTGAACATCGGGATGAAGCACCAGCCCGGCGATGGCGTCCTCATCGACGTCGATACGGATGTTGGTCATCCGGCCACCTCCAGCAGCCGCACCGTCTGCCCCGACAGCGGACCGGCCTCCTGAACGTCCTTGGGAACGCCGTCGACCTCCCAGGTGCGGCCGTCCCACTCCACGCGCTGCCACTCCGACACCCTCGGGGCACGGCGCGGCATGAACAGCTGGGCGGTGGTGACCGTCTGGTCCTTGGCTTCCTTCGACTCCGACGACGACGAGTAGTCGACGGTGCACCCGTACACAGGGGTGCGGGTGGCGTGAGCCCAGTCCCTCACCTCGGTGTTGTAGTCCCCGTTGACCAGCGGTGCATCAACGAGCACGATCGTCTGGCGTCCGATGTGGCCCGGCATATCAGCCCACCACCAGCGGATCGAACCGGAACAAGCCGCAGGTGCGCAGCAGGTCACCGACGGACGAGGCGAGCCGCTGCGGCTGCTCCCCATCCCGCAACGGGCGCTTCGAGTACGACCTGATCCCCGTCGACTGCGACGCAAGATCCGACTGCGACTCGGTCTCATCCCCGCGCTCCAGCATCCAATGCACCTGCTGGACCGTCGCCTGCCGCAGCACCTCCACGACGTCGGCGTCCTCCGCGTCGTACCAAGCCCCCAGCAGGGCGCGGTCGACACGCTGCGACGCCAACGTCAGCAGACGCACAGCGTTCGGCGGGGCAGGCTCGGGGGCCAGCCACGCCGCGAGATCGGGGACGGTCGCGTAGGGCACCGGCTACTCCTGGCCCTCGGGGTCGACGGCGGTCTCGCGGGAGTCCTCGACGACCTGGGCGTAGTCCTGGCACTCCTGCTTGGTGGCGTCCTTCGCCTGGTCCGGGTCCATGCCGAGGGCGATGGCGTACTCCCGCCAGTCGGCGACCTTCGCATTCCCCGCAGGCCGATCGGGCACCTCGGTGGCGGGCGTGGCCGGCGACTCCGGGGCCAGGTTCGGAACCGGCGCCGGGGTGCCCACGCCGAGAGCGTCCTCGTGGGCGGCCACCCACTCCTGGAGCTGGGTCAGCGTCAGGGAGTAGGCATGGTCGGCGAGGAGACCGAGGGTGACCGCGTAGGTTGCCCACTCCTTCGCCGTGCCGCCATCGCCCGGCTTCTCTCCCACCGGGGGCTTCGTGCCGATACGGTCCGCCGTGGTCGCCTCAGCACCGTCAACGACGACGAGCGACTTGTCGCCGTCCGGGACGTCCGGGGCGCTGCCGGAGACGGGGACCAGGTGGCCGCGGGCGACCTGCTTGGCCATCTCCCCGGACGGCGGGTCATCCAGGTGGAGCCGAAGCCCACCTGCTCCCTGGTACTCGCGGGCCCCCATGTCAGTACGCCTTCGGGAGCTTGAACACGGTGATTGTGCCGGTGGTGCCGGACGCGAAGTCGACGTACAGCTTCGAGCCCTTCTGCTGGAACCGGGCGGACGTGAACGGGCCGATGAACTGACGCCCAGACGTCGCCGCCACGGTGGTGGCGCTGTCGCCCTGGCCGCCCATCCACGCCTGGGTGCCGGTACCGGCCTTGACGGTGACGACCTTGTCCGTGCCGGCGCTGTTGGTGACGCGGATGAGGGTGCGTTCGGGGTCGACGTTGTTGATGACGACCCCGTTCGTGACGAGGGTGGCGTCGATCGTGGTACCCGCCGGGTCGGCGAGCGCACCGTTCGGGACGAACGAGGTGTACGGAACTGCGGTGCGAGGCATGGGAGTCTCCCGGGTCGGATCGAAGGGTTACGCGGGGTCGATGAACGCGACCGCGATCCCGGTGGGCCGCAGGAGCTTCGCGCCGTACACGTGGAGACCACGGATCGCGTCGGCGATCGTCGACTGGAGGCGCAGCGCCTCGGTCTCCAGGATCTGCTCGGCGTAGGTGATCGCACCCGGATAGCCGGCCTGGACGACCTGGATGTCACCGGTCGGGTTGGGGGTGTTGTTGGATTCGAGGATGTCGAATCCGGCGGCCCGACCCACGAAACCGTTGCGGAGACCCTCGGTGGTGCCGGAGGCGTCGGCGCGGATGAACCGGTCGTCGGAGAGAAGAGAGCCGATGAACTCCGGGGAGCCGACCAGGTACCGGCCCTCGGAGGGGACGTTGGCCCGGTTCAGCTTCGTGCGGAGCGGGACGAGCACCTTGTTGTAGGCGTCGGTCGCCGTGGTGTACGTGTTGATCGGGGCGCCGGTGGAGCCGAGGGTGTTCGCTGCGGCGACCCCGGTGTACAGGGAGGCGACGTAGGCGTCGGCCTTGTCGCGGAGACCGTAGGCGGCGTTCTGTGCCATCTCCTGCATCGGCGACACGAGGGCCTGCGCCTTGTCCACGTCGTCGATCTTGAACGCGAAGGCCTTGCCCTGGTCGATGACGAGGTCGGTGCCTGCGGTCTCGACGTCCTCGTAGTTGATGGTGTCGCCGGACGCGTAGTCGAAGATCGTCGGGTCGCCGATCGTCGTGATGTGCACCGACTGCCCCTGGGAGGTGATCTCTCCCTGGTAGTTGGTGTTCACGAGCTGCGGCTGCGCGTACACGAGGCTGCTACGGAGCGCCGTGAGCGTCAGGTTGCTCCAGATCTCCGGCTTGAAGTTGTTGATGGACAACGGAGGCTCCTAGGGAGGCATCAGCCACTGCCGAGGTAGGCGTTGAAACGCCCCTCCTTGGTGGCCTTGGTGATCTCGTCGGGGGTCATGCGTGCCGCGTCTGCTGCACCCAGCTGCCGCTTGCCGTTCCCGGCCCCGTCCATCGGCGCGCCACCTGCGGGGGTGGGCTCCGGCTCCTTCGGCTGCGGCGCCTTGGCCGCGAGCTTTGGGTTCGCCTTCAGTGCCTGCTTGACCGCTTCCTCCATGGCGGAGGTGAAGTCGTCGGCGCTGGGGTCGAGGTAGCCGAGGGCCTTTTCGAAAGCCCGTGAGTCCAGCAGGGCTTCCGGGTCGGCGCCGAGAAGTGCAGCCTTCCGGTGCACGGCGCTCTCTACCTGCGCCTGACGGGCCGCGTCACGAAACGCCTTGGTCTCGTTCTGGGCCTCGGTCAGTTGCTTGGCGAGCTCTTCGGGGGTGGGTGGCTTCTTCTCGTCGCTCTCGATGCCGAACGCCACAGCGACCTTCTTCATGAAGGCGGCCTGGTCGTCCTTGGCCTTCTGCTCTGCGGCGGTTCGCTTGGCCTTCTCGGCTTCGACGTCGCCACGGAGGTTCTCGACGAGCTTCTGGAACTTCGCCGGGTCGAAGTCGCCTTCGAACGTCGGGGACTTCCCCTTGGTTTCGGTGGCGGGCTCAGCCGGCTCGGTAGGTGCGGCGGGTGCGGCCGGATCTGGCGGAGTCGGTGCGGCCGGGGGTGCGGGCGGGGTGGCCGGCTGGGTGCCGGGGTCCGGTGTCGTTCCCTCGGGTGTGGCGGGGGCGGGGGTGCTCATCTCGGTGCCTCCTTGGGCGGCCTACACGCGGTTGGCGGCGCCTTGTCCGCTGGCGTGTTAGCCCAGATGCTAACCCTGAACCCACCACAATGCTGCACAATCAAAGGTCATAGCGCAAGATGTCCTTAGAATCCAAGGATCAAGGGGGTGGGTGGTGGCAGCCAACAGCAACCAAATCGCAGCAGCGGCACGGCACCAGTCCGCCGTCATCCGCCGCATCGAACAACAAGCCGCCCGCGACGCTGGGCAGCCCCTCGCCCAGGCCCTCGCGGCAGCACAGACCGCGGCGACCCGGCAGTGGGTCCACGCCACCGACCGGCAAACCCTGCCGTCACCCGGCGCCCTGGACCTGCTCATCAAGGCCATCAAGCAACTGCTCACCGAAGCGTTCCGCGGCAAGGGCAAGTTGGCGGCCGACACCATCCGGATTGCCGCCTACAGCTCGGCGCAGCTCAGCGCCCGGCAAGCGTCCGCGCTCGCAGCCGCCATGCGGGAAACCCCGACGCCGCCCGTCCAGCCCGTCATCGGACCCGACGCCGCCGCAGCAGCCGACGCCGTACCCGCCGCTGTTGAGGAAGAGCACGGGCACGCGCTGGCGCTCCTCACCACGGCAAGCCTCACCGCCCTCGGATACTCGGGCGTCACCGGGGTGTTCAACCGGGCCCGGCGTGCGATCACCCGCATCGCCCGGCACGCTGCCGTCGCCGTCACCAGTGCCGCCGCACACGCCGCCGCTGCTGTTGCCCGCGCGATCGGCCCCGCCACCCGGCTCCTCTGGGTCGCCGAACCCGGGGCCTGCGCAGCCTGTGCCGCCTACGCCGGACTCAGTGTCATCGCCGGCCGGCGGTTCCCCGCCGCCCTCTCCCTCGATCCGCGGCGCACCGTGTTCGCCACCGCACCCAAAGGGCCCCCGCTGCACCCGTCCTGCCGGTGCTGGACCATCCCCTACTCCCCCACCTGGCGTGTCGACGGCACAAGGCTGCCGGCTCTGCTGCGCCAGTACGCACGAACTGAAAGGGGGGCCTGATGCCCCATGGAGTGATGGCCGAGGACCGTTGGGATGAGCTCCGGGACCTCCACGCCGAAGGCAAGGGACGGAACGTCATCGCCCGCGAGATGGGCATAGCCACCGGCTGCGTATCCCGCACCGCGGCGCACCTTGGGCTGACGTTCGACCGGACGGCGATCCAGGCCGCGACCGCGGCCCGGCTCGCGGACCTTGCGGAGCGGCGCAGCATTCTCGCCGAAGAGCTCACCAGCGACGCCGAACGCCTCCGGACGAAGTTGTGGGAGCCGACGTTCGTGTACGCGTTCGGCGGGGCGCAGAACATTTTCACCAAGGAGCCCGTCGACGAGCCGCCGCCCGCCGACAAGCGCTCACTCATGAGCACCGTCGGCATAGCCGTCGACAAGTCACTCAAGCTCGCCCCCGCAGAGGCCAACAGCGGCGGAGCCGACGACGCCAAGTCCATGATCGGGAAGCTCGCCCAGGGGATCAGCGCCCTCGTCAACGAGAACGGTGACAACAGCAGCGAGACCACCACGTGACAACAGCCGAGCTCGGGATGTCCCGGAAGCAGTTGGACTTCGTCGCGAACAGCAACGCGCGGATCAACATCGCTTCCGGGTCTATCCGTGCCGGTAAGACGATTTCCACCTTGCTGCGTTGGTTGATGTACGTGGCGACGGCGCCTCTTGGTGGCGAGCTGGTGGTGGTCGCGAAGACCACGAACACTGCGGCCTCGAACGTGTTCATCCCGTTGCAGGATCCCGCCCTGTTCGGGTCTCTTGCGCAGCATGTGCATTACACGCGGGGCGCACCGACTGCGACTATTTTGGGGCGTTCGGTTCGGGTCATTGGTGCGAATGACATCCGGGCCGAGGAGCGTTTGCGCGGTATGACCTGCGCTGGGGCTCTTGTCGATGAAGCGACGCTTGTCCCACAACAGTTCTGGACGCAACTTTTGGGTCGAATGTCCGTTCCTGGGGCGAAGCTTTTTGCCAGCACCAACCCCGGGAGCCCCGCACACTGGCTGAAGCGGGACTTCATCGACCGCCGCGACGAGCTGGGCCTCCGCTACTGGCACTTCACCCTGGACGACAACCCGTCCCTTGCCACCGAGTACACGGACGCAATCCGCGCCGAGTTCGTCGGCCTCTGGTTCAGGCGCTTCGTCCTCGGCGAATGGATCGCGGCCGAGGGCTCCGTCTTCGACATGTGGGACGAGGAACGCCACGTCGTCGACGAGCTGCCGAAAATGCACCGGTGGATCAGCGTTGGCGTGGACTACGGGCAAACGAACCCATTCCACGCCACGCTGCTGGGCCTGGGAAGCAACCGGCGCCTGTACGTGGCGTCGGAGTGGCGGTACGACGGCCGGCAGCAGCGCCGCCAGTTGACGGACATTGAGTATTCCGAGCGGATGCGCGGCTGGCTCAGTGACGTCCCGGGGATCGGCCCGGTGCGCCCGCAGTTCGTGACAGTCGACCCGTCCGCGGCGAGCTTCAGCGCACAGCTGCGCCGGGACAAGCTGACGCCGACGCCGGCGAAGAACGATGTCCTGGACGGGATCCGCACGATGGCGAGCCTTTTGGCGTCGGGGAGGCTCCTTGTTCATTCGTCGTGCAAGGGGCTGATTGCCGAGATGCCTGGCTATGCCTGGGATGACAAGGCGGCTGAGAAGGGCGAGGACAAGCCCATCAAGGTTGCTGATCATGGAATCGACTCGGCCCGCTATGCCCTATTTACTACCCGTGCCCTGTGGCAGCGCCAGCTCGCCCTGGCCGCCTGACCGAAAGGATCTGTCATGCCGCTGCCTCCGTCTGGGAACACTCCGTGGCCGCCTCCGCAGTTGGAGATCCCGCACGCTGATATGGATATGTGGCGTGCCTGGTATTCGGGCGACACCGGGCATTTGGCTCAGGTGTACGGGGGGCCGGCGAGCTACACCCGGAACGGTGTGGCGCGCGCGTTCTTCGAGACGGACCAGCGTCGTGCGGTGGGTGGGGATGAGCTGCGGATGTTCTGGGGGCAGGAGCCGTCTCCGGGCCAGCAGGCGGCGAAGCTGCATGTGCCGATCGGCGGGGACATTGCGGAGATGAGCGCAAACCTGCTGTGGTCGGACGTCCCGACGGTGACGGTCGACGTGGACTCAACGACAAGCGACCTGGCGAAGACCACCCAGGCCCAGATCGGCCGCTATCTGGACGACCGCGGCCACGCCAAGTTCCGGGAAGCCGCCGAGTTGGCCGCTGGGCTGTCGAACGTTTTTGTGCGGGTGGTGTGGGATGTGGAGTTGCGTCCGCGCCCGTGGCTGGACGTGATCCCGGCGACGGCGGTGGTCCCGGAGTGGACGTGGGGCATGCTTTCGGCGGCGACGGTGTGGCGTGAGCTGGAGCCGGCGGAGGACGCCGTGTGGCGGCTGCTGGAGTACCACACCCCGGGGGCGATCGAGTACGGGGTGTACAAGGGCGACCACGCCACCTTGGGCATGCTGATGGACTTCGCCGACCATCATGAGACTGAGTTTCTGGTGAAGCGCACTGACAGCAAGGGCCGTCAGGCGACGAAGGTCGACCGGCTGCTGATCACGCATCTGCCGAACGTGCTGCCGAACCGTGTGTGGGACGGGGTGCCGAACACGGCGCCGCTCGGCCGCAGCGACTATGCGGGCATCGAGCCGATGATGGACGCCCTGGATGAGTCCTGGACGTCCTGGATGCGTGATCTGCGGCTCGGTAAGGCGAAGGTCGTGGTGCCGCAGTCGATGCTCGAAACGGACGGCGCTGGCTCGGGGGCGACGTTCGACCTGGACAGGGAGGTCGTCGTCGCGCTGGGTGGTCTGATCGGTGCGGAGACGATGAAGGACTCAATCACCGAGATCCAGTTCAAGATCCGGGTCGAGGAGCACGAGCGGACGACGAAGGCGTTGCGCCGTCAGATCCTGGCGTCGGCCGGCTACTCCGCCCAGTCGTATGGCGAGGAGGGCTCGGTGGCGGTGACGGCGACGGAGGTCGCGGCCCGCAAGGAAGAGTCGTTGACGACCCGGGGTCTGAAGATCCTGTATCAGCGGCCGGCGCTGCTGGAGGTGCTGACGACGATGATGATGGTCGACGTGACGCATTGCGGGGCGAAGGGTGTGGATCCGGCGGCGGAGTTGACCGCGAGCTGGCCGCAGGCGGTGCAGCCGGACCCGGAGGCGACCGCGCGTTCGTTGTCGCTGCTGGATGCGGCTGGGGCGATCTCGACGTACATGAAGGTGAAGATGCGGGAGCCGTCGTGGGATGAGGCGGAGGTGTTGGCGGAGGTGCGGCGGATCCGGGACGACAAGGCGGCGGCGACACCGGCTGGGGACCCGTTCAACGCCCGTGGCGGCGAGGCTCCGAACGAGGGGCGGCCGGACGACGAGGTTGAGCCCGGGTACGACGAGGGCCAGGAGCAGGACCTGGACGAGGAGGAGCCGGTGGGCGCGGCTTCCCGCCCTGAGTTGGCGGCTTAGCGGCGGCGGGCGCTACGCCGGGCGGGGAGCCGCCGGTAGCGGGTGACCTTCCCACCCTTCGTGGCGTGGGCCTTACCTCGGGCGTACCGGCGAAGTCGCGGGTTGGCCCAGAACAGCTTCCACTGCGCCTTACTGCGGAAGCCGGTGTGTCGTTGGCCTGGCATGGTCACCTCCGGGGTCTCCATGGAGTGTTCCCGCTGCCGCCCTGCCCCAACGCCTCGGCCCGCCTGATGGTTCAGAGGCGGGCCCAGGGTGGGGGTTACATCTGCTGGAGGTCTTCGTTGTGCATAGCGAGGGCTTCGTCGGTGCTTGCCGCTTGGTCCACCGTGCCGTCAGGGAGAACGTGGGTGGCGGTGACGATGATCCATCCGCCGTCGGGACGAAGGTGGATACGGTGGTCGGCGTCGGGGTCTCGGTGCTCGGTGAGTAGGGCGATGATCTGATCGCGGGGCAGGCTGATGCGCGGATAGTTGGCCGTCACGAGTCCTCCTGTACGTATCCGGTGCGGCGGGGTGCCCCGTCGCGGGTGGTGGGTGTCGGGTCGTCGGCGCGCTGGTGTTCTCCGGACCGGCAGAGGACGCAGAACTTGCTGTGCGGGCCGACGTGTTGCACCGGCGGGAGTGGGGCCTGTTCCGCGTCGGGCTGGATCATCGCGGGGGCTCCTTCGCCGGGATGGTCGCGGTGGAGTTCCACCAGGTCTCACGGGTCTCGGGGTTGTCGGGCCCCGGGCGGCGGGCGAAGTCCCGGGTGGTGAGGACCCGGTACTCCCAGGTGCCGTCGTTGCAGGGGCCTTTAATCTCCTGGACGGTTGCGGTCCCGGACCGGGCGGCGGGCCACTGCTGGCCGTAGTGCCTGACCCGGGTGCTCACTGGCAGCGGGTGGTCGCTCATCGCGGGTGGCCGCAGGAGGTGTGGGGGCGGATGGTGGTCGTCGTGATCGTTTCGTTCACGGTGTTCTCCTTCGGTTGTGGGCCGCCGTGCCGTACACAGCGGCCCAGGGGCGGTCAGGGCGTGAGGCTCCGCAGCAGGGACATGGCCTGTGCGATCTCCCCTTCTCGATGAGGTCGGCGGCGCGCGCGGCTTCGCGGCGGATTTCCCGGTTCTCGGCGGCACGGTCGGACAAAGCCGCCTGCGTCGAGACCGTGGCCTCCGACTCAACAGCGTCGATGTACGGGGCGATGCTGTCGGCGGTGATGGTGCGGGTGGACGCGGCGTAGGTGGTCAGGTCGTCACGTGCGCTCATCGGTCTACTCCTCGTCGTTGTTGGCGTCGATGCGCTGGTGCTCCCCGGATAGGCAGAGGATGCAGAACCTGGTGTCGGGCCCGGAGTGCTGCACTCGCGTGACCGGGCTGGGCTCGTCGTCTTCCTGGTCGCTACGCCAGGTGTCGCAGTTCTGGCAGTGCTCGTCTTCCTGCTGGTTCTCGGTGCCGCAGGTCTCGCAGGTCCACATGGTCAGTCCTCGTCGTCGTTGTCATAGTCCCGCTCCAACCATTCGCGGTCGCGGCGTTTCACCTCGGCCAGGGTTTCCTCCCACGGCGGCAACGGGGCCGGGGCAGACGGCGGGGTCACGGGGTGATCCTCACGGCCCGGCGGGCGCGCATGCGGGTCTTGATCTGGTCCTGGGTGGGGGCCGTCCACTTGTGCCAGCCGACGGGGGGCTTCCACCGCCCCATGTGCTCGCGCTCGTCGATGCCGCAGTGCTGGCACCCGGACGGGGACGGCATCGCGATGGCTACCACGGCTCACCACCCCACGTACCGGGCTTCGACCTCTCGGAGCGAGCCAGGCCCCACCTGATCCGCTCGATGCGCCTCTGTACCCGTAGCCAGGGCGCGCAGCTCTCGGTGAAGCACCCGCCGCACAGGGGGATGCCTTCCTCCGGGTTGCTGGAGGCCACCCACCTGGTGGTGGCGTGGTAGACGGGCTTCACGTTCAGGCGGCGTTCCCGGCGAGCTCGCATGCGGGCGAGGATCTGCGTGTTCGTGGGCTGCTCCCAGGTGTGCATGCCCTGGGAGCTGACGTACCGGTGGCCGTGGCTTCCGGCGGCAACACCGCACCACCGGCAACCGAACGGGGACGGGGCAACGTGGTGGCGGACGACCTCGGCCATCAGCTCTCCAGTCCGAGTGCGTCGAGGAGCAGGTCGGTGTCGACGGTGTGGTTGCACTTGTCGCGGGCTTCCTCGGCCAGCATCTCCACGGCGGTCAGTCGGGACTCGGCGGTCTCCAGCTCAGTCTCACGGGTGCGCAGCTTGGTGTTGTCCTCCAGGCGCATGCGGCGCTCGGCGCGCCAGTTGGCCTCCCAGCGCCCCGCCCTTTCCTGCATCGCCGACAGGGCGGCCGACGATTCAGACGCCGCGCCGGATAGGGCCTTCCGCAGCCGGTCGACCTCGGCCTTCTGTTCGGCGCGCGCCTCGGCCAGCGCAAGGTCAACGATCCGCTGGGCAATGGTCTCGTCGCGGGCCCCGCCGTGAAGCAGCATGAACAGCAGCTCTTCGCGGCGGGACGGGTCACGGTCCGGGGTCATCGGGGTGTCGGTCATCGGGGTCCTTCCGTGCCCGCGATCCGGGCAGCGTTGTCCATGTCGTTGTCGGTCTGCGGGGTGCCGCCGCCGTTGACGAGGAGGTAGAACGCCGCCTCGTCCGCCTCGGTGGCGCAGTCCTTCGTCTCGGCGACGAGGAGCGAGCAGTAGCGCTCCATGAATCGCTGCCCCTTGAGCGTCAGCCCGTTCTGCCGGACGTAAGGGCCGTCATCGGTGTCCTCGGTAGCGTCCACGTGGTCGGCGGGCAACCAGGTGGCAGGGATGGCGAACTCGCTGCCGAACCACATGACGGCGGTGGTGAGGCGCTGCTTTCCGTCCACCACGGCCCAGATCCCCTGCCCGGTGTCGTAGGGGTCGTGGCCCGGATTCGCGGCGGCCCATTTCTGGTTGCAGCGGTCGGCCAGGATGACGACACCGGCGGGCAGGCCGCGAAGCCAGGTCTGGATGAGGGCAATGCGCTGATCGAGCGTCCAAACGCCGCCGCGCTGGTATGGCGGGTTGGCGTCGATCTCACCCTCGGCTACCCGACGGGCGAGCCACCGGGCCGACTGGAAGGAGGGGTTGAGGCTGATGTGGTCGAACGGGGCGGGGATCTGTCGGGTCATCGGGGTCCTTCCGGAGGTGGAGCGGGGCCGCCTGGTTGGGCGGCCCCGGAACTGTTCAGGAATCGGGCGGCTACCGCGTGTAGTAGTCGTCCGGGTTGTCGTAACCCCGGTGGGTGACACCGTCCTTCAGGAGCCGGGTAGGGCCGGCCGCCGAGTGAACCTGGTACGCGTAGTAGGCGTTGCCTTCGGCCCGGTTGTCGGTCGCGGTGTCATACGTGCCGACCGTCTTCCACTCGTTCCCGGAGTAGTCGTAGGTCTGGAGCTCGAACACGGGGGCGGTGGAGTTGGTCATCGGGGTCCTTCCGGAGACAGGGCGGGGGTTCATCGGTCGAGTTCGAGGGCGGTGACAACCGGGTGGGGCTCCAGGGCGATCCAGTCGCAGCCGCCCTCGATATGGACCGAGCCGTCGTCGTCCTGGCGGGCGTCGTCGATCGTGAACCGGTCGTGCAACTTCTGCGCCCGTGCGGTCAGGGCGCCGCGAGCCAAGTCACGGTCGAGGTAGACGCCGACGATCGTGCCACCCTCGTGCATCTCACCTTCGGAGAGGATCCACACGGTCAGCCCGGTCAGCCCGGTCGGCTGCTGCTTGATGTCGGGCAGGTTCATAGCGGCCTCCTCAGGCGGCGTTGCGGAGCCGGGTGGCGTGCGCGGTGTACGCGTCGGCCAGCACGTTGCGGACGGTGGGGGTGGTCGGCTGCCCGTCGATGGCGGCGAGCAGCTGGGGCAGGGTCTCCGGGTCACCGGGGAGGTGCAGAAGCTCCGGCTCGTGCGGGGCGACGTCGACGATCGGGTACTGGTCGGCGAGCACCTGCCCCGCCTGGTGGGCGACCAGGGCGGCGAACGCTTCGCTGCGGTACGGGCCGGCTGCCACGGTGTCGTAGCCGAGGCGGGCGATCGTCACGGAGAACAGGGCGGTCGTCTGCTGCGCCGTGAAGTTGGTCTAGGCGACCTCCATGAAGTCGGCCTGGACGAGGTGCCGGGTCTGCTTGTACGTGGTGAGGCCGATGAACAGGGCCTGGTCGAGGGGCTGGTAGGCGGCGACGTGGATCCAGCGGCCGGTGGTGCGGTGCTGCGCCCAGACCATGACCGGGGGCTGCCCGTTTGCGGCGATGTACGCCTTCTTTACGAACTTGCCGTACCAGGACTTGTACCCGTCCTTGAGGTCGTCGGCTCCGAGCCGCTCCAGCATGTCCCCGGTGCGGATGAGGGTGCCGGCGTCGACGGCGACGGCGATGTCCCCGGACAGGCACCGGTAGCGGAGGGCCTTGGTCGTAGTGCGGGCGGCCTGGTGGGTGCGGGCGATGACCTTGGTGAGGCGGGTCGGCATGCCACCGAGGGGGGTGGGGCGGTACGCGGTGAGGGCTGCGACCGCGGCGCGGAGGGTGCGGAAGGCGGCGGTGATGCGGCGGCCGATCAGGTGCCAGGTGCGGCCGGTGCGCTGGATGGTGAAGGTGCCGGCGGTGGTGGCGGCGGTGTAGTGGCCGGCTGCGCGCTTCACGATCTGGGTGAGCTTCATACGGATCCCCCTCGGTGCTGTGCTGCTTGGTGATGACCCAACCCTATAGGCCAACACGTTGCCCACGCAAGAGGCCAACCTATTGGCCACCATGATTCTTTAGCTAGGGCAACCGGGTGGCCTTATCGGTGGCCAACAAATGTGGGACCATGAACCCATGGCCACCGACTACGCCCCCGACGAAGAAGCCACCCGGCTGTACGCCCGTTACAAGCGCGCCCGTGAAGCCGAAGCCGAGCTCAAGGACCCCATCCGGGAGCAGGCGGCAGCCGACCTCAAGGCCGGCGCAACCGTCAGCCAACTGGCGAAGCTCACCGGCCTTACCCCGGAGTACTTCCGGCGCATCGCCCGCGCCGAGGGAGTCGAGCGCCTCCGCCCGCCGACCGTGGGCAAGCTCAAGCCCGAGGGAGACCACTCATGACCGACGCCTTGGCGGCTTTCGTGAAGGCCCAACTCGACGACGACGCGCAGGCGGCGCGGGCGGCGTCGTGGGACGAGTGGGACAGCGCCCACTGGACCGCGCACCACCGCGAGAAGTGCGACGGGCGATGGGTCATCGTCGACCACGCCGATGAGGGCGTCACCGAGGTGACGCCGCACGCAGCTGACGATGCAGGGGTGGCGCGGCACATCGCCCGCCAGGACCCGGCCCGCACCCTGCGGGGAGTCGTTGCGGCGCGGGCCGTACTGGACCTGTACGAGGAGGCTGGGGACCGCATGGACCGGGCCATGAGCGACGGAGACACGGTCGCGTACCAGGAAGCGCGGATCGAGCAGAGGACGTTGCGCAAGGTGCTGCTGCGCGAGGCCGCCGTCCACGAAGCCCACCCGGACTACTTGGAGGAGTGGCGGACGTGAGTGACCCGACTGTCCTGTACGACGTGACCGAGCAGGTCCGTGACTCGCTGACCTCGGCTCCGCTGATCGGCTGGACCGGTGACCGGCACTACGACATCGCCGCCACTCACGCCGCAAGCACCGCCCTGTATGAGGTCGCGGACATCCTGCGGGAGCGCGCCGAGGTGTACGCGGCCGACGGCAAGCACGAGGCCGCACGGGCGCTCCTCGATGAAGCGGACCGGCTCGCCGGCAGGGAACGGACACGCCCCGACTGCCCTTAGCGCTTCACCGGTTCGCCCCCACCGCCTCTGCTCCCCCGGCAGAATGCGGTCATGGCGAGGTACACGGTCCACGGTGCGACGCAGCGCGAATGCCAGGACGCCCTGGATGAGCTGCTGGCCGCCCTGCCCGTGACGGTGGCCCTCCGCCCCACCCACTCCCTCGGCGGCTCCTGGATCGCCCGTGCGACACGAAAAGCCCCGGACCAGACGGTCCGGGGCCTTGTCGTGCGGTGAACTTCAGCGTCCCACGATCATGCTGCCGTGGCCGTTGAGCATGTGGTTCACGCAGGCCGGGCAGTCCTCCCGGGGCGCGAGGTGCTTGTGCTGCACGCGGCTGTCGTAGGCGTGCAGCCAGCACTGGCGACACTCGCCCTTCGGGGGGTTCAAAGCGGTCTTGCTGGCCATCAGGGACTCCTAGCTGGGCAGTTGGTTCCGGTTGTTAGCGATGACGCCGCGGGTGGTGCTGGTGACGGTGCGGGCGTCCTGGTGGACGGGGCCGTGGAAGTGGTTGGTGACCGGCGCCGGCGCTGCCTCAGCGGCCTCCCTGACGTTCTTCATCAACGCCTTCAGGGCCAGCACGGGCAGCGTGAGGACGACGGGCACTCCTACGATGCCGCCGCAGATCCAGGCGATGACCGTCTCGTTGGCGTGCCCTGAGGTCCAGAGGACGAGGCTGACGGCCCCTCCGGCGACGGCGGTGAGGATGCTGCTGGTGAGGATGGTCGTGTTGCGGTCGACGGCCCGCTGGCTCATCGACGCCCGGCCGGGCTGCTCGACGGGCGGGGCGGTCCCGACGACGGGGAGCGGGGTGTCGTCGCGGTGGTAGGTGCCCTTCTCGATGTCCTGGATGGCGGCCAGGAACCGGGCGGCATTGTCGTGGACGGTGGGGTCGGGCTGCCCGACGACGGGCTGCTCGGGCAGCTGCATGAGAGGGCTCCTAAGCGGTAGGTCACTCTTGGTTACATAGTTCGAGGTGAAGTCATTTGTGCGGGTTTAGGGCCGGACGTGAGGCCGGACGCTTGGACATCAGTGCAGGTCAGTCCCGGACAGACCCCGGACGAGAAGACGCCTGAGCCGGACGCGCCCGTCCGGCTCAGACACCGCTCGTCCGGCTCGACCGCCAATGCGTCCGGGGCTTGACCTGGGAAAACCGGCAGACCGTCCGGGGTCCGTCCGGGCTATTCGCCCAATCCAAGCCGGTCACGCACAGTTGCTATGACGCGGGAACGGGGATAGCCGAAGACCCTCGACCCCTCCCATGCCCGCTTCACCTTGTCCTCGTCGGTGCGGACCACTAGGCGCCCCAGGGCGTCCGCGGACACGTCCATGCCAGCTGCCGTCAGGTACTCGATGAGCACGGCGCCGGGGAGCCATTCGGCAGGTCGCCCCTCGCTGTCGGAGCGCACGTCGAACGCGTCGACGAGGGCGGCCAGGATGTTCGCTTGGTCGTCGCCGAGGGCGCGCAGCTGATCGGCCAGCGACACCGAACCGGCCGGCAGTGTGCCCGCCTTGGCCCGCAGATCGAACGCCCGCTCCAGGATCAGGGCGACCTCGTCGTCGTCGTAGTAGTAGCCGCGGGTCAGCTCCGGTTCGGCGCCTTCACCGTCCATGTAGATCCCGACACCTCGCTGCGACTTGAGGATGTCCTGGGCGTTGTGCCCGGCCGCCGCGTACCCCTGGCCGAGGATGGTGTCGGAGGCCTGGGGGGTGAGGCAGCGCATCGCCCACCGGATGGAGAGGATGTCGCGAATCCCGGACGGCACCGAGTCCGCGTCCGGCTTCTGCGTCGCGCAGAGCGTGATGATGCCGAGCGCCCGCCCCTGCTGCACGATGAGGCGCAGCAGGCGCTCCATTTCCTCGCGGACCTTGCGGTCGGCGGCGGCCCCGTAGGACGACCACTCGTCGACGAGGAGAACCGCCAGGTTGACGCGCGAGTCCTTGGCCGCCATCTCGGCGGTCAGCTTCCGCGACCCGTGCTCCTTCGCAAGGGCGCGGCGCTGCGGGATCTCCACGGTCCAGATGTGCTCCAGGATCTCCAGCAGCCGTTCGGGGTCGCCGTCGGTGTCGTACATGGTGGCGATCTGCTCGAACGGGGTGATGTCCGCGCCGGCTTTCCCGTCGCACAGGTACAGGGGCACCGTCGGATCGAGGGCGGCGGCGAGCAGCAGGTCGTTCGCTGCGGCGGACTTGCCTGCACCTGGCTCACCACCGAACAGCCCGGATCGTTCGACCCATTCGGTACTGACGACCTGGCCCCGAAGGTTGATCCCCATGGGGATGGCCTGCCACAGGTTGATGGACTCGACGTCGAGGAGCGGGCCACGGGCGGGGGCACCGGTGAACGGCAGGTTCAGGGAAACTCGCAGCCGGATGCGCCCCTCCCGGTCGCCGCGGCCCTGGTTGAGCTGCTGCACGGCGACTCCGAGGGCGCCGGCGACAGCGTCCTTCGCGGTGAGGGCCTTCTTCGTGGGGATGCCGGACGGCAGGTCGAAGACGACTTCCCAGGCCTGCCCGTCGGCGGTGAGGGTGCAGGGGGTCAGTAGGGTGAGGGTGTCGTCGGTGCCGATGACGCGGGCGTTCTGGTAGACGTGGGTGAGCATGGTGTCGGTGAGGGTGTGGGTGTCGCCGAACTTGGCGTCCCGGTCGTCGTAGAGCTCGCCACCCATGGTGCGCCGGCCGATCAGTGCGAACGCGAGGAGGGCGGATCCGGTGGCGATGACACCGCCAGTGCCACCGATGAGGTAGATCCCGGCGCCCTCCGGGACGGCGATCGCCGCGGCGACGAGGGCGCCGCGTGCCCCGCGCCGGGTCCGGGCGTCCTTGCGGGCCGACTTGTACTTGGTCATGGCGGTGACGGATCCGGCGAACGCGGTCTCCATCTCGCGGCGCCGCTTGTCCTTCTCCTTGCCGGGGACGAGCCGCTTGTCGTGATGCCACTTCGCCGTCTTGTAGTCGGCTTGGGCTTGCTGGACTTCACGCCGTGCGGTGCCGATCTGGACGCCCTCGGTGCCCTGGATCCAGAGGAACGTGCGCTGCATGCCGCGGAAGACTTGGGCGGTGTGCCCGTGCTCGGTGTTCTGCCGGCGCACCCACCGGCGGAACGCCCGCACACTGTTGACCTTGCCGACGGCGGCACGCGCCCGCCACCCCGTCGACGTCCGCGCCCACTCCGGAGTGAGGGGCATGTCGCCAAGGAGGTCCGGACGGTTGACGGGGGCATCGGCGGTCTTCTGGAGGACGGGACCGGCGGGCTTGCCGGCCGGGTCGGTGGACAGTCCGGAGATGAGCTTCTCCCACTCCGGGTCGGGAGTTGCGGGGGTGGTCTCGATGCTCACTGGTTGTCTCCCTGCGTTTCGGCGCGGACTGCGTCACGGAGTCGGAGCCCGTAGTCGTTGCGGCAGCCGACGGCTTCGCGGACGTTGCGGGCGGACAGGCGGTCGGTTCCGCCGAGTGCCCCGGCGAGCTTCCTGACGGTTTCCAGATCGGCCTCATCGAGGGGCCTGTCTGCCTCCGTGGCGGACGTTCCTCGAACCGGCCGCTTCCCTTTACCCCCAAGGGCTGTACGCCCCTTGGGGGCGCCGCCACGGGGGCCGCCCTTCGGCTTGCTGCCACTGGTTCCGGAAGGGCCCCCGTCACCCCGGTCGCGGCCGAAGATGTCGGCCAGGAGGAGCTCCACTGCGAGCTTCTCCTCGGCGTGCTCGCCGCTCGCGAGGACCGCGGCAACATCTGCCTCCGCGTCGAGCCGGTCAGCGATCGCGTCGGCGGTAACACCACGCGGGGCGCCCTTCTTGTCGAGCCACGCCTGATCGAAAGCGTCCTCCTCGGAAAGCGTCCCGAAGGGAGCAGCAAGCAGCAGTTCGCGCTGCCGGTCGGTGACGTCCTTGAACTTCTTCGCTCGGTCCTTCCGGTGCTGCTCCCGGGCCTTGTCCTCGGACTGCTGCTTCGGTGTCGCGGTCTTCGCGGCGAGGGTCATGACCCACTGCCGAACCTCGAAGAACAGAGGCCCACCAAGGGTGACCGCGGCAAGTCCGACGCCAGCTGCCTGCGCCTCGCTGGCCGTGAGCCCTTCGGCAGTCAGGGATGTGCCGTACTTGTAGTTGATCGTTGCGGCGAACCCGGCCGCCGACATCGACAGTCCGCGCAGCGTCCACCGCACCCAGCCGGCCAGCTTCCGCTCGTCGGCGTAGGCAACACCGGCGGCCATGACCCAGGCCGCGCCTTCGACAGCAGGGCCGATCGGGAAGAGCATCCACGAGATGGCAACGAAGTGGAGGATCTGCGCGGGCAGGGACGCGGCGGCGGACAGTGCGACGAGGAGGAGGGTGCCGCGGCGGTACACGTTGCCGGGGGTGAGGGTCTTCTCCCGCTTCGCCGCACGGGCCTGGCGGCGCTGCATCCGCTCCCGGCGCCGCTGGGCGCGACCGGTTCGCTTCTCTTCGGCGTCCTTGCGGCGCTCTTCGCGCTGCCGTTTGTCGGCGATCTCTTGCGCTTTGATGCGGCGCGCCTCGCGGGCGTCTTCATCGAGCCGGCGCTGCTCGGCTTCGGCAGCCTGGTTGCGCCGGCGCTCTTCGCTCCAGCTGCTCATGACGTTGGGCTCCTTCCGGTTCAGATGCGGGCGGTGGCGGGGTTCTTGCCACGCAGGTGGGCGAAAGCGGCGATACCGAGCCCGAAGCCGATAAGAACCGGCTGGGCGGCAACGAACTGCACGGTTACGGCCAGCACGGTGGCCACCGCCTGGGCGAGGTTGGGGAAGAGGACCAGCAGCACCAGGGCTGCGGCAATCAACATCAGCTTCTTCACGGGGTGCGCCCCTCCGGGCTCGGATTGGGTAGTGCGGGAGCGCCCCGGGCGGGAGTCGACCCCGCGCCCTCGCGGCTGAATGCCGGGGCTGCGATCACTACTTGTGCGGGCAGCGGCCCTTGCAGGTGCAGGGGACGTCGATCTGGTTGCGGATCGGGGCGAGGACGGCGTTGGCGACGGCGTCTCCGGCGCGCCCTCCTGCCTTCCCTGCGGCCTTGGTGCCCGCCCGGTGCAGAGCACCGGCGGCGGAGTCGAGCTTTTCGGCAGCCTTGCGTCCGAACATGGAAGTCCTCCTGTGGTGTGACCGACCGGCGGGTCGGAGTGCCCCGGGCCGGAGTCGATCCGGCGGCCTCGCGCCGTGATCCGGGGCGGTAACTCAGCGGTTCAGCCAGCCGGCGCGCCGGCCGTCGCCGTCCGCAGCGACGACCTTCTCGACGTAGGCCACAACCTCCTCGCCGCGGGCGTTGCAGCCTTTGGTCGTCAGCGCAGCCGCGAGGGTGCCGGTCCGGAACGTGGCCGCGGCCTCCTGGTCGCCGCCCTTGACGGCCTTGCGAATGTCCTTGGTGAGTGCGGCGTGACCGCTGACCTCGGTCGCGGCGTCAGTGATCCGGTTAAACAGGCCCATGACGGTCCTTTCGGGTCAGTGCCCGGCGGATACGGCCGGGCGTGGGGGTGCATCCGCAGGGGGCGGGCAGGTCTTGGGCGAAGTACCGCTCGTGGTCGAGTTCCTGCGGGCAGTGATCCGCGCACGGGTCACCGCGACGGGCGTTGGTACCGGGGCACTTGCACATCAGCGCTGCTCCTCGGTTTCGGGTCCGGCTGTTCCGGGCCGTACTGCCGCCGCCAGCTGTGGGGGCTGGTGACGACAGAGCGGGCCGGAGTCAGTCGCCGTAGTTCTCGGGGAGGCCGTGGCGTCGCAGCCACTCCCCCTCGTAGTCGTTGCGCCCGACGGCCTCGAACGTGGCGCGGGCGTCGTTGACCTCGGCATCGGTCATCTCGGGTGTGGTCTTGGTGGCCCAGGTCTTGCCGGTCAGGTCGGGCCAGGGGTCTGCGGATCCCATGAGGTGTCCTTTCGGGGTTAGGTGTTGTTCAGGTCGTTGAGTTCGTCGAGCCCGATGTCGATGGCTGTCCGGAGGAACGCGGCGATGTCGTGATGCCCGTCGCCCTCGGCCAGACGGCGGGCGGTGGCGGCGCTACGGATCTCACGCTCAACCCGGGCCGGGGTCCGCTCGGCCGGCTCGCCCGTGGAGGCCCCCATCAGGACCGCCGCCGGGAGCGCCGGTGGGCGTTGATCGCGTCGGCCTCGTCGGCCTTCGCCCGCCACATCGGGCTGCTGTCACCGGTCACCCGGTAATGGCGGCGGGCAGCATCTCCGCGGGCACGGAACCCGGCGCTGATCTCCTGCTCGTCGGCGGGGGACGGGGTGTTCGTCGGCGAGACCTGACCGGCGACGCCGATCGACCCGGCGGAACCGGACGAAGGTGAGCCAACCAAGCGGCTGAAGAGGCCCATCAGGCGGCCAGGGTGTGCACGCCGTCGATACCGTCCAGCTCGTCCAGCAGCCGCGGCCCGAACCGGTTCCCGGCGTCATGCTCCGCGGCCAGAGTCCGCAGCCAGTACCGCGTCCCGTGGTCGCGGCGGGCCGTCGCGTACCGGGTAACGATCTCCCCCGGCGACAGACCCTCCGCCTCCTCCCACGTCACCAGCACGTCCGAGGTGAGGAGCGCAGCCCGCAGGTTGTGGATCTCATCGGACACGGTGGCGAGGTCGCCGGAGAACAGGTCAGTGACGGACGAAACGTAAGGAGACATGGGGGTGCCCTTCGAGTGGTGGAGTGATGGGTTGAGTGGGGGTTACTTCAGGTCGTCGGCGATACCGAGGAGCCAGTGAGCCGTCATGTCGAGGCCGTCGACGATCTCGTCCTCGTCGTCACCATTGGCGTGGGAGTAGGCGACGCGGTACGCCTGCTTCACGGCCTCCAACGCCTGGGCGACAGCGGCGGACACGTCGGCGGCGGTCTGCGGGCTGTCGAGGTGCAGGGTGCCCTCAGCGGCCAGGAGGACGTGCAGGTCAGGAATGTCGAGACTGGGCATGACGATCCTTCCAAAGGTGGGGATGGAGAGCCGCTCCCGCCCGGGACGGGGGTGGCCGAGCGGGAGCGGCGGGCTGTGGGTACTACTTGCGGGTGCCGCCGTGCCACCGGGACACCTTCGAGGCGGCGTCGTTCGCAGCACCGTTGAGGCGCTGATAGTCGGGGGTCTCGTCGAAGATCCCGGCCTTGCTCTCCCGGTCGGTGTTGTTGTTGAGGGCCCGATCAGCGGCCTTCATGTCGGCGATGGCCTGCTTCTCGGCAGGGGACTTACGGAACACGCCCATGGCGATCTCCTTAGGAGGGGGTGGGAAGCCGTGCTGGCGGGGACCGCGGGGGTTCGATCAACCCGCCAGCACGGCGGTCAGTGGTGCTACTTGCGGCGGGACAGCTGGCGGGCCATCTGCGCCCGAACATCAGCGGCGGCCTCGTAGTCGCGGCGGCACGCATCCGGGGTTGCGGGCTCCGCGACGATCGTGTTCTCGCGAGGGGCCTCGGCCGTAGCCATCAGAGCTTCCGCTGCGCGATCAGCCGGCGGCGAGCAGCCGGATCAGCGGGGAGGGTGACCGTCTCCTGGGAGATCTGGGCCGGGCGGCGGTGCGACGCCTTCTCGTGCGCCAGGTCATCCGCAGCAGACATCGGGGCGGCCGGCGGGGTAATCGGCGGGGTCATGCCGCCACCTCCGTGGCGGGGTACTCCGAGTCACGCATGAAGTCGACAACGACCGACCTCCAGCACCGGAAGCCTCGCCGTCGGCTCTCTCCCCTGCCGAACCGCATGGCGCGCAGCTGGCCGCTGTCCGCGAGGCGGTAGACGGTCGCTACGTGGACCTTCATGAGCTCGGCAATCTGCTTAGCGGTCAGCAGCTCATCGCCCTGGGCGGGCTCAGGGCTCCTGGTGTCGGTCGTCATTCGATCTCCAATAGCTAGCCGGGGAACTCCTTCGAAGGAGAAGGCGATGGGTTAACCATGACCTCCTTCGAAGGAGTTGTCAAGCTCGCTCAGCGGTCAGAGTTCGCAGAGTTTCCGGGCACGCAAAAGGGCCCCGCAGGCAGTGCCTGCGGGGCCCGATGAAACGCGACGCTAGAGGTTGAAGTCGTACTCCAGGATGTAGCGAGCAGCATCGAGCGTCATCTCGTTGACCTCCAAGATTCGACCCTCGGCATCGGTGACCGTGCGCTCGATGACGATGACGCACGAGCCGACACCCACCTCAAGGACGTCCACCTCGTCCGGCATGGCCACACGACTCCTGATGCGCTCTTTCGCAGCCACGGGCGCGCGCCCGATGTCCGCAAGCCGCGCGTACATCCCCCCGGGCCCGGTGTCGACCTGCCCGATGCCAGCAGCAGCCGCAAGGCTGGCATCCAGGTAGGAGGTTGCGACCTGGAGGGTACGGTCATCGAGGGAGAAGACCCGGCGCCGGCGACATACGCGGCGGCTATCCAACACCCCCGCGATGTACTCCGGAGCTTCGATCTCCGCGTCAACTTCGACCTCGGCGTCTGGATCACGCCCTTCGAGGTCAACGCTCCAGATCGACCGCCCAGACTCCCAGACCTCTCGGGACAGCCGCTTCTGCGCGTTCCGGATGACCTTCTTGGGGTTGAGCGCGAAGACACCCTTGCCCTGCTTGGCCGTCGCCAGGCCTTCGGCCTTCAGGAGGTCGTATGCCTGGCGAACAGTTGACCGCGCGAGACCGCGCCCCTCCATCAGGGCAGCCTCACTTGGCAGCGCGTCGCCAGGGGCCAGCGCACCCGACTGGATCTGCGCCCGAAACTCCGCCGCGAGCTCCTTGTACAGGAACCGCCCGGGTTCTCCCTTGCGTGGTGCCAAAACTCCTCCTAAATCGACCCCTTCGAAGATGTTAGCCACCCCCCGATCTGGCGCGCGAAGTGGGCGAAACCCGCGAAGTCCTTGACTCCTTCGAAGGAGATAGGTCACGGTAGGCGTGCGACAACACGGAGCAACCGCGTGAATCGCGATGGTCACCATGCGTGCCGAAAGGAAAGGACGCCTTGAGCACTCCTCGCTTCACCGACCACCCGACCCCCCAGTCCTGCCCGGAACGAGAGAACGCGGAGGCAGGGAGGTCTGGGCGCATCGCGCTCTACCGCTACCTCGACACCAACGGAAACCCGCTCTACATCGGAATCACCAGCCACCCGGAAGACAGGCAGAAGGCTCACGCCCGCGCTCCGTGGGCGCAGGAAGCCGCCTCCCTCACGACCGAGTGGTACGACACCGACGCCGAAGCGTCAGCCGCCGAAATAGTCGCCATCCGAACCGAGCGGCCGATCTACAACGACGCCGAGAACTTCGATCGCGTGCCGGCGGCCCCAACGACATGGCCATCCCTCGCAACAGCGGGACCGCGAAAGGCAGCCAAGCTCGTCGAGCTGATCCGCGCCGAGATCGACAAGGGCAACTGGCCTACCGGCCACAAGATCCCAGCCCCCCGAGACCTGGCCGCAGCTGTCGAGATCGGGCTCGGTGCCACGAACCACGCCATTCAGCTACTAAGGCAACAGCGGTACGTCTACCGCTACAAGAGCTTCGGCTACTTCGTCTGCGAGCGCGACCACCCGGCCTCGTAGCGCGCCGCGCCAGTTACCTCAGGTGCGGACATGAAAAAGCCGGGCGTTGGAGCGCCCGGCCTGTTTCACCAGCGAGTCATCAGCTCGCTGATCAATGAACCCACCTCAGTGAAAGGTTCAGTCATGACTGTAGCGCCTTCCCCTGCCCTCGTCTCCCCGGTGTTGTCGGCCCCTGTCCCCCCGCAGCCGCCGACTCCGTCCGCCGCTCCCGCCCCGGCTCCGGACCCGCGCCGTTGGTCGTTCGTGGACCGTCACACGGGTCGCCGCCTGGAGGTCACCTGCATGCGCGGCTGCGACGTGGACCACAGCATGGACGCGGCGACCCCGTCGGATCCGGATGACATCTGGTGCCAGATCGATTCGACGACTGTGTGCCTGCCGATCAACTCGAACGGGACCCCGGAGAACATGCGGGTGTTGTCGGCGACGTTGAACTTCCTGCCGTTCGCCCAGTCGATCGCCCTACGCGCCCCACATGTGTCGGTCGAGGTCGTCCAGGACGAGTGGATCGAGGGCCTGGACCCGGACGGACTGGCGACGGTGATCGGCACTCTACGGGAACGCCTGGAGCACCTGGAGCAGATGCACGGTCGCCTGGAGGCTGCGCGGGCGGAGTGGCGAGCCGGCCGATGACCTACGTGGCGTGCGAGCTGATCTCCGGGGACGCCATCGTCGGGGACGCCGACGAGATCGCCGCCGTGGCGTGGATCGGGCACGGGGACATCCCGGAGTACGTGCCGTGGGGGCTGTTCGGGCCGGTGCAGGAGTACCTGGATGAGGCGCTCCCCCGCTGATCGTCCGCACGCCGAGCCTCCGCCTGGTTCGCCGGCGGGGGCTTCTGAGTGCCAGCGGTGTCACCCGGCGATGCGGTTCTGAGCTGGGGTTTCTGATGGGTTCTCACTCTTCTGGGTGACACCCGTTGCACTTCCTAAAGCAGGAAGGTACTGTTGTCGTCATGAGGTCAGGGGAACAGCCCCAGACTCCACCGGAAGGAACCGGACATGAACGTCACCACCAGCTACGGCACCTGGGTCAACCACGGCGACAGCACGAACCTGTCGGTCGAAGCCACCATCCTGGATGCCATCAACGGCGGCGACAGTGACTGGCGGGAGCGCATGGAGAGTAGTGGCGCCCTGGACCTCATCGCCTCCGACTACCGTGACGCCATCGACAACGCGCTCCCCGAGGGCATCTCCATCGCGGGCGACGAGTTCATCGGCCTGCACCACACCGACCCCGACTACACCGACGAGATCGGCGACTTCGACATCCGCGCAGCGATCCAGGGGATCGACCTGTTCGCGATCGTTCAGAAGCACGACGTCGACAACTGACGCCCAACGAGCCCCGGCTGCAAAGTCGGGGCTCTCCTATGCCTGGAGACGCCATGACCGAGTACGCCGACCCGCCCGGGATGCCCGACGACGAACGGATGACGGACGCCGAGTTCCGTGTCGTCCGCGACTGGCTAGGGCTCACCGGGGACTGGCTCGCCGCCCACCTGAAGGTCTCCCCGCGCACCGTGCGGCACTGGGAACAGGGCAAGTACGCCATCCCCGACGGGGTCCGCCTGGAGCTGGAGCGCCTGGAGGCCCAGACCGGGGAGTTCGTCGGCAGCGCGGTTACCGCCCTGCTGGACATGCCGGAGCCCGGGGTTCTGACGTACCGCACGGACGCCGAGTACCACGCAGCTCATCCCGAGGTTCCCTTCCCGGCGTCGTGGCATCGCGCAGTCGTCGCTCGTATTGCCCAAGAGGTGCCGGGGCTGGCCATCGCCTACGCGCCCCAGGGCGAGGGCTGACCGCCAACCCCGCACAGCCGAAGCGGCCCCCACCCGTCTGGGTGGGGGCCGCGGTGCGTCCGGGGTCAGTGGTCGATCCCGCTGCTCACCGTTTCCGTCGGAGCATGGCGGCGATGATGGCCGGCAGGGCGAGGAGCACCGTCACGACGTCGCCGCGGTGGGCTCGGAGGATCGCGACGAGGCAGACGAGGGTGGCGCAGAGCACGGCCGTTAGAAGCGCGAGAGGTACGGCGGTGGCGAGCAAGGCGAGATAGTCCATGGGCGGTCTCCTGGTTGAGGGTGTGCCGAGGTAGGTGTCTGTGTGTTGTGGCGATGGGGCTACAGGGCAGGCGGGTGCGGCGGTCCGCACTACCTGTTGGGGCGGTGGGGGTCATGGCAACGCCCCGTCCTGGATGGCCAGGCGGGGCGTTGTCGGCGGTATGAGGTTTTAGGAGCACTGCGGGTGTGGCACGAAGCCGAGGCTCAGCTAGAGCGGACCGCTCATCGGTTCCTCTTCCGTGCTGCTCGCCGCGTGGCCCGGTTGGGCCGTGGTTCTTGCGGCTGGTTCATGTCCGGCCCTGTCGTGTCGGGGAGTGGCCGGTCCTGGACGACGTGTTCGCCGGTGCTGCGGAGCACGGTTTCCCACCCGACCCCGGGGCGGCCGGCACGCTCACCCCGGGGCGTGGTCGACGGCTGGGTCACAGGCGGTCCTCACCGAACGCGGGTCGGTCGAAGTCGGCCTGAATACGGGCGATGTGACGCCTCCGCTGCGCCCTGAGTGCGAGGGCACCGGCGAGCGCCATGGCCTCGACGGCAAGCATGGTCACCCACCATGCCGGGGTGTCGCCGATGACCAGCCAGACGAGGCCGATGAACAGGGCTGCGGCAAGGGCGCCGAGGATGAAGTGCTGAACGAAGTCGTGGCTGCGGGCCATGCGGTTCTCCTTCGAAGGGTGTGGCACCCGGGCGGGTGACCTGTTGGCGGGGTCAGAGGTAGTCGCCGACGGGGACGGTCACGGTGTCCCGTTCGACGGCTGGCGGGGGCGGGTTGTCGCAGGGGCAGGTGCCGACTTGGTCGTCGTAGTGGCAGGGGTGCCCGTAGGCGCACGGTGGCGGGCCGTTCACGGGGTGGTCCCCGCGGTGAGCCGGCGCACCTCGGCCTCCAGGTCGCGGATGCGGATGGCCTGGGCGAGGACCTGGGTCTTGTGCCGGTCGTCGGAGCAGACGAGCGGTACGCCGGCGGCGAGGGCCAGGATTTCGGAGCGGAGATCGTCGGCGAGGGTCATGCCTGCTCCGGCCGCCTGCTTCCAGTCGCCGAGGCGGGCCTCTTGCGCGCGCACCAGCCCGGCGAGGTGTTCGGCCTCCTCGGGGAGCAGCACCCCGCGTAGCAGTCGGTCGAGGAGGTGGTGGACGGGCTCGGGCTGGGTCACGGCCCCTCCTGTCGGTGTGCGGCGTTGACCTGGTCGCGGATGGCTTCGGCTCCGGTGAGGAAGTCCCGCCATCTGGTGGGTTCGGGCCCGGTCTTGCCGAAGTGGGCGCGGAGTTCCGCGACCAGGGTGTCGTCGCCGGGGTTCTCGTCGCCGTGGCCGAGGGCTTCGGACAGAACGTCGCGGAACCGGTCGGCTGCACCGGCGGCGGTCTGCTTGGCCTCCCGCTGGTCGTCGAGCTCGGCACGTAGCCGGGAGAGTTCGTCACGCTCGGACTGGGTGGTCACCGGGCCCCCTCGGTGGTGTCGTCGGGTGCGAGGTCGTCGAGGCGGTCGGTGTGCGCGGGGAAGTACAGCGGCGCGACCCCGCCGCCTTCGTGGCCGTCTTCGAGGGGGTTCTCGTCGAGGCTGTACAACGCGCCGGTCTGGCCGATCCAGCCGACTTGGCGCAGGACGTGCAGGTGGGTGGCGGTGGCGGCGATGAGTTCGGGGCCGTCGGCGTGCATGGGCCGGTTGGGGCGTTCGGTTAGGCGGGTGGCTGTGGGGCCTTGCGGAGTGCTGGGCGGCCAGTTGAGGGGGCAGCGGTGATCGGCGCTGGCTCCGCAGGGGCACTTCCAGTGGATGGTGGTGCTGGCCACGGCGTGGTCCTTCCGGGTTGGGGTGTGGCCGCCTGTGGTGGGGCGGCCACACAGCAGACGGGCAGTCAGGCGGCGGGGGCGGACGGCTCGGCGGCGTAGTCGAGGTGCGGGATGCCCGCCATGACCATGGCTCCGCAGTAGTCGCAGTGGTACTGGCCGATCGGCGCGTCGACGAGCTGCTGCGGCCCCCACGGCCACGGGCAGCGGTCGCCGTTCTCGTTGAGCGGGGCGGTGATGGTCAGGTCCGTTGCCAGGTCGAGTTCCGTGGCGTCAGCGGGGGCGATGTCGGTCCAGGCGCGCTGGGTGTGCGTGGTCATGTGGGTCTCCGTGGTTGGGCCGGGATCACCCGGCAGCAGGGGCGGGGGTCCACTCGTCGTTGCGGGTGGGCCGCTGGACGAGGTAGGCGTGGGCGAGGGGGCCGCCCATCTCCTGGTGCGCCCGGACGCGGGCTTCGGCGAGGTGCTGGTGCGGTGTGGGCGTCTCGCGCATCAGCGTTCCGTCGGGCCAGGCGACGGCGTACTCGGGCGTGGTCATCGTGTGGTCTCCTCGGGCGCTCGGGTGCGGGCGGTCCGGCAGTTGGGGCAGAGGTCGAGGAGCCGGCCGGGGGCGCGGCGGGTGGTCCACCCGTCGGCGCGGCCGTCGGCCCGGACCTGCCGGGCGGTGCGGGACGCGAACCGGGCGGCCACGGCGGCGCTGTGCGGGCAGTCGTCTCGGCCGGTGGGTCCGTCGCAGGCGACCTCGACACCGAGCTGGCGTGCGGTCACGGGCGCTCCTCGGGTACGGCAGGGGCGGCGGGGGCCTTGTCGTCGCACTGGCAGCCCATGCCGAAACCGGCGCCGCAGGTGATGGCGTGCCCGGTGACGGCCTCGTAGCTGTCGCTCTCGGTGGTCTGCTGTGCCCCGGCAGCGGTGGTCTGCTCCAGTGCGTCCCAGACCCGGATCGCGGTCCCGGCGAACAGCCCCCGGGCGGCGTCCCGGACCTGCTGGACGGCGGCGTCATGGCTGTGCTGCCGGTACTCGGTGGGGGTCATGCCGAGCGCGGCGGCTTTGTCGGCGGTGGTGGGGTGCTGTGCCCCGGCGGCAGCCTCACCGGCCAGGACGGCCCGGAGCTCCCGTGCGCGGTCGGTGATGCTGGAGTCGCCGTACTCGCCGCGCCGCTCCCACTCGGCGGCCAGCGCTTCGAGCGCGGCCCGGTCGGCAGGCGCGGGCGGGGCGGCGGTGGCCAGCCACGTGCAGGCCTTCAGATGCCAGGCGGCCCCCATGCCGTCGTGACCGCAGTCGCATCCCGGCGTGGACACGCCCGACTGGGCCAGCCGATCGCTCGTGGTGCCGAGGAGCTGCCGGGCCACCGCCAGGGCAGGCGCGGGCAGCACGGACAAGACGGCGTCGGTGAGGGCGACGTCGTCGACGCGGGACGACTCGGCGCGGATGGCGGCGGCCACAGCGGCGCGCAGCGGGTCGGCGGGGCGGTCAGGGGTGGTGGGCATCAGGGGCTCCAGGTGGTCGGTACGGTGTGCGGTGGGCGCCCGCCCCGGGTAACGGCCGGGGCGGGCGTACTGCGTGGTCACGGAGTGGTGCAGCGGTTGAGCCAGAACCCGTCGCCGTGCTCGTCACGGTGGCGGCGGCCGATCTCCCACCCGTCCAGGCGGGCCAAGTCCTGCCATGTCCACCGGCGTGCGAGCGACGCCCACCCGTCGTCCGGGCGGTTCATCAGGTGAAGCCAGCCGTCCGTGGGGTTGGTGCGCACCAAGACCTGGTCGTCGAGCGAGTCCAGGTGCCGCGGTGCGGACTGGAATATCGGGCACTCGGCGCACTTGCCGCCGGTGACGCACGGGCCGTAGCCGCCGTAGCGGGCACGCCGGGTGTCCTGCGACTCAACGAGGTGGCTGTAGTCCCGGGGCCGCAGCGCGCACTCGTCGCCCGCGAGGCCGCCCATGGAGTTCACGGCAAGCCGCGTCCAGCCCTGGCCGTCAGGGCCGCCGTTCTGGTGAGCGGGAGCGGGCAGGTAGATCGGCATCACTCGGCCCTCGCTTCGACGATCAGCCGGTCGACGAGGAAGCGGGCGGTGTCGGCGCTGTAGCCGTAGACGGTCAGGGCGTGCTCGATGACGGCCCGCGACATGTCGAGTTCGGACGGGGCGACCGAGGCGGGGCGGTCAGGGGTGGTGGGCATCAGGGGCTCCAGGTGGTCGGTACGGTTGGCGGGCCGGCTGCCCCCGGTTACGACGGGGGCAGCCGGTACTGCGTTCACGACGCTTCGTCCAGGAGGTCGAAGAGCGTCTCGGCATGCGGGGTGGGCAGGGTGGAAACTGCTGCCGGCTCCGAGATGGCAGCCGCCGGGGGCTTAGCCAGGGCGGCGGCCACCTTCTCGAACTCGGCGGTCGCCTGCCGGAGATCGGCCACGATCTGCGCGGCCAGCTCGGCAGGGTCACCGAACTCCGCTGCGTCCTGCACGGGGATGTCGCGCTTCGGCCAGACAATGGGCTTAGCGTCAGCCGGGCGGGTGGCGGGGATGGTGACGATGACGGTGTCGACGGTCGTCCCCGACTCGGCGAACGCCCGTGCAGGCAGGGCCTCAACGGTGCCGCCACGCTGCTCCACCAGGGCCCGGAACTGGGCGGCGCCACGAACGTCTTCGGTGACCGCCCACGACATGACCGACACCAGCAGCCCGCCCGGGCTCAGGAACCGCAGGGCATGCGTTACGTGGGTCATGTCGGCGCCGCGGGTGAACGGGGGGTTCATCACCACCCGGTCGAAGCGCGGGTCGGCGGGCACGGTCAGGAAGTCGGCGACCTGCACACTCCGGGCCGCGCCGGCTTCCGTGAGGACGGTGGCGTACCCGGGGTCCCGCTCGATGCAGTCGACGGCCGCACCGTGGGTGGCTGCGGCAGTGGCTATGGCGCCGGACCCGGCCGACGGCTCCAGCACCGTCATGCCCGATTCCAGGCCGGCCAAGGCGATGAGACGATCAACCACCGGTGCAGGGGTCGGGAAGTACTGGGCCAGGGTCCGCTTCTCCCGCAAGGTCACCACCTCACCGGAGGTCAGGACCGGGGCGAGCGCCTCGGCGGCGTCGATCGGGAACACGTGGGCGGACTCGTTCTTCGCCCACCGGCCGCCGACCGCTTCGAGAACCTCGTCGACCCGCTGGTACAGGGCCGTGGTCATACGCGGGCCGGTCAGGACCAGGCGCGGGCCGTCGGTCACAGTGCGCTCCGTCAGAGCGGTGAGGACTTCGGGGGGAACTCGCATCAGAGACTCCAGAGGGTTACTTGCCGGTAGGTGAGGGGTAGTTCGGTCTGCCCGGGGATCCGTTCGACCGGATCGCCCCGCTGGGCTTCTCCCTGACGTTCCCGGCCCCGCTGGGATCCCCGGGCGCCAGAGCCCTGTTCGCCCGCGAGAGGCCCCGTTCTGGCCCGCGACGGGGCCCTGAGGCCTCGCGCCCGCGCTCCGCCCGATGACCGGTCCCCCTCACCTCAGGGTTCAACGTGCGCATCACGCCGCCTCCGAAAGCGCCGCCAGGAGTGCCCGCCGGTTCGCTGCGGCCTGCGCCGGCGAGGTCTGCACTCGGGTCGGCTGATCCCCCAGCACCCGCCCGGTGGGCAGCGCTTCGGCGTACAGCCGGCCCAACTGGTCGGCGGGCGGGTATCGCAGTGCCTGCCGGGCTCGGCCGACGGTGGCGGGGTTGCAGCTGAGGCGGTGGGCGATGGAGGCGTTGGTGTGGCCTTGGCGGATGAGTTCGGCGATGTCGGCGCGGATCTTCATGCGGCGCTCCGGTCGGCTTCGACGTGCCGGGCGGGGTGGACGACCCCGCCTTCGAGGGCTCGTCCGTCGGCGTGGCAGGGGGTGGTGGGTGCGACCTGGCAGGTGGGGCAGCAGGCGACCATCTGGGCCCGTGCGTCGATGCGCTGCTGGTGGACCTGGGCGAGGGCGACACCGCGGGACGGGATGCGGCACGGCTTGTGGGCGGCAACCCCGCAGTGGGGGCAGGGGAGGGCGCGGGCGGGGTGCTGGCCGGCGCGCATGAAGTGGCGGATCGAGTCAGGCATCGGGGCGGGCTGGCCGTAGCGCTTGGTGGTCATGCGGCCACCTCGCCGGTCCGGTCGGCCAGGCCCAGGACGACAGCCGAGGTGCAGGGCCACGAGACGCGAACCCAGTAGTGCACCCAGCGGTTCTCCCAGAGGACCCCGGCACGGTCGTCGTAGCCGGTGGTGTAGGAACCCCATTCGCGGACGGTGCGGCAGCAGCGGGCGCAGACCGGCTTGTCGTCGGGGGTCTCACCGAAGAACTCGGTCTCGTTGACGACTGGCTCGTGGCCGAAGTCGTCGGTGGCTGCGGCGAGCGGCGGCTTACAAACGGCGCAGGGGGTCTTGCCCTGCTCCGCCGCCTGCTCGGCGGTTACCGGCTCGGTGGCGTGGCAGACCGCGTAGGGCGCTCCGGGCACCCAGTCCGAGCCGCCCATCTCTTCGTTGATGAACTGCATGGCTTCGAGGGCGCGGCAGTCGACTGTGCGGTGGTACCGGGCTCCTCCGGCGGTGACGTACACGGGCTGGTTCATCGGTCCTCCGTGGTGGTGTGGTTGCAGTTGCCGCAGTGGCAGGGGTCGTTGTCGTGGCCTTGGCCGGTCCGGTACCGGTCGAGTTCTCGCTGCCAGTCGGCTGGGGCGTGCCGGATCGGCCGCGGGTCGGGCGGCCTGGTCCCGGTCGGCCAGTGGCCGTGGCGGTGACCGGGCGGCCTCGGCGGCGGTATCGGCGGGGCGGTCTTCCCGGTTCGGCCGGCACGGAGCTGGCCGCGGAGGAAGCCGCTGAGGTCGCCCTCCCGGCGCATCGCCGCGATGTCGGAGGCGTCGAAGTCCGTCACGACACCTCCTCGCCCAGCGCCTCGTTGGCGGCAAGCCGCTCAAGGTGGGCCAGCGATGCCGCGCGACGCTGTTCGATCAGCTGCGGGGACTCCAGCTCCGCCGGGCCACCCAGGGCGACACGCGACCTTGCAGCGTGCGGAGTGCGCAGCTCGCGAGGCGGCCGGTTCCCGGGGACGCTCGCCCGGCACGGCCGCCCCATCGGGGCCTGGCACGACGGGCATTCGACGCCGAGCGGTCCCGGCCGCCGTACTTCGGCGATCTCCTCCTCGGCGTCCTCAGCCGGGATGCGGCCGAAGCTGCCGGCCACTCCGGCGATGAGCTCAGCGACGGGGCGCCGCTTCAGCTGTTCGCCGTCGGCGGCGCGGGTCCTCTGGGTGCGGAGGGCTGCGAGGTAGGCCGGGATGTCGTCGGGGTCCGCGTCGGGGACTTCGGCGGGAAGGCCGGGCCCTTGGAAGCTGTCGGCTTTGGTGTCTCGCTGCTTGCGGATCTCGGCGATGATCTCGGCCGGGCTGACGAAGGGCTGCTTCTTGGCGACGGCCGCTGCAGCGGTTCGGGCTGTTGCGAGGGGCCAGTCACCGAGGACGTCGTGCCAGGCGTCGGGGGTGTACTCGTCGAACTTCTGCTGGGGGCACAGGGCCCGCACATAGCGGGCAAGGATCACGGTCTCGTCGGGGGTCACTGGTCCTCCTGCATACGGGACTTGGCGCGGAGCATCGCGCGGTCGAAGAGGTCATTGGTCTCCTGCTGCTGGCGGCTGGCGAGAGGTCCGCTGCCGACGACGGCGGGCAGGTAGCTGACACCGGGTTCGTCTGGTGCAGCTTCGAGAGAGCGCCACCCCTGGACCCAGGCGGAGGCTCCTGCGGGGAGGCCCTTGAGTCGGGCCGAGTTGGCGGCGAAGGCGACCATCGCGGGAACGCCGACTCGGGCCATCGCTTGCCGGGTGTACTCCCAGCCGGATTCGCGGAGGTCCCATGCGACTCCGGTGAGGCCGGCTGCGGCGATGCCGCGCTTGAGTTCGGCGAGCTGGTCGGGGAGTCCGGAGCGCTCCTCGCCTGCAGCAGCACCAGTACTTCCGTAGGAAGTACTGGGGTTAGGAACAGGAGCGGCACCGGCATGGATACCCGTGACGTTTTCGTCACGGCGTGACAGGTGCCCCTGACCTGCGGTGGAGCCTGAGAACGGGGATTTTTCTGGGACACTTTCACTTTTTTTCGCGGACGATTCGTCGGCGAATCGATTCGTTTTCGCAGAACTTTCGTCTCCGGAAGTGCGCGATTCCCGGTGCTTGGCCTGCCGGTCGCGGGCCTTCTTCCGCTCGGATTCGTGCTTGGCCCGGGAGGTGTTGCGGCCGTCCTCAAGGAAGTCGTGGACGACGTAGTCGCCCTCCTGGGGCTGGGGGCAGCGGTCGCAGGAGTGGCCGTGCTCGTGCCACAGGCCGGCCTTGACGAGCTTGTTGGCCTGGGGGGTGGTGCCGTACAGCTGGGCGACGACTCCCGGCACGATGCCCTCGGTGAGGTGCTGCGCGGCGTAGGAGCCGCAGCGCAGCCAAAGACCGAGCGCCGCGTTTCCTGCCCGCATGAACTTGGGGTGGGAATGCGCCTTGTCATCGATCTTGAACCAGGGCATCGGGACTTCCTTCTGGCGGTACGGATAGGTACGGGCGTCAGCGGTGTGGGGCCCGCGGTCGGGTCAGGTGGGGGCGGGGTCCGGGCGGGCGGTCACGCGGCGGCTGCCAGCTGCTGGTCGGCGTACCGCTCCAGCTCTTCGCCGGTGACGGCTTCGACGAGGGCGCAGAGGATGATCTCGGCGGCGTTGGGGGTGACGGCGTTGCCGTACTGGCGGACCTTGTCGCGCTTGGAGCCGAGGACGATGTAGTCGTCGGCGAAGCTCATGGCCCGGCCGATTTCGTGGGGCTCCAGCATTCGGAACCGGACGTCGTTGATGTCGACGTCGCCGCGGACGAGGGCGTACCGGTCGCGGGTGGTGAGGGCGCCGATGGGCTCCCGGACGGTGCGGGCGGTGCCGTTGGAGTAGTAGGGGACGAGGATGTCGTTCCACGTCACGAGGGACTGGTGGCCAGCCGTCGTCAGCGCCCTCACAGGCTCGGTGACCGGGGTGCTCAGGTATCCCGAGTCCCCGCGAGCCGAGTTGTTCCGCATGACCGTGGCGGGCAGTTCGGGGGTGACGAGCCCGTGGTGGTTGCCGGAGGCGGTGACGGTGGCGAGGGCGTCGGTGACGGACCGGGCCACCGATCCGCCGCCGCGGAGCTCGGCGATGAACGGCAGCCAGGCGAGCCCGGTCTCGTTGCGCGTCGTCATGGTGCGCAGGGGGTCGTTGGCGGAGCGGGCTTCTTTGCCGTCGCGGCCTTCGACGGGGACGAGGAGCGGCGGGACCATGAGTCCGTCGTTCTCTCGGGTGGTGCGGGCACCCATGGGTTCGCCGATGCTGACGGCGGTGTCTCTCCAGGTGCCGCCGGCCGGGACCATCATCGGGACGGGCTGGGAGAACTTCTTGAGCCCGGCTTGGATGCGGGCGAGCGTCTTGTCGGCGAGTGGCTTGGCCCGGTCGCCGATGCGCTGTCCGGGGATGGTCCAGTCGATCGCTGCGGCGGCGGGGAGGGCTTCGGGTTCGACGATCTGGTTGCGGCAGGTGGTGGAGGGGCAGCGGTAGACGTACTGGGTGCGGTAGCGGCCCATGTCCCGGCCGGGGGTCTTGAAGACCTGCATGGCCTGCACCCAGGCGTCGCATCCGGAGCACCAGGCGCGGGGGCGTAGCCACTTGTCCCAGTCCGGGGTGCGGCCGAGGGATTCGTGCCAGTAGCCGACGTAGAGGCGGTCGCGGGACTGGGGTGCGGCGTGCACGGACCGCGGGTTCGCGTGCATGGAGTTCAGGGCGATGATGCGGGTGTGGTAGCCCATCTTGTGGAGCTCGCCGATCCACCGGTCCCACTGGTCCCAGGCCCGGACGTCGGTGACGTTCTCAACGACTCCGGCCTTGACGAGCCCGCCACGCTCCTGGACGCCGCGGAGGTACAGCGGCACCTCCTCCATGAGCGCCCGGGATTCCTCCTCCAGGTCGGCAGGCTCCTCCTCGGACTGCTCGACGAGGAGGTCGAGGAGGGAGCCCTGCATGGCGGTGTCGAAGTTGCGACGCTTGCCCTTGGCGACGGACCAGTTGGTGCACTCCGGGGAGGCCCAGAAGATGTCGGTGACGGGCCAGTCCCAGACGGGTGCGGTGCGGATGTCGCCGCGGTAGTGGCTGGCCTCGGGGAAGTTCGCTTCGTGCGAGTCGATGGCCTTCGCCCAGTGGTTCGCGGCGCGGGTGACGCGGACGCCGGGGACGGAGTGCGCGCCCTGACTGGAGCCGCCTGCACCACAAAACCAGTCCATAACGGTCAGCGAATCGCCGTCATTTCGGTAGCTCATCGGAGCCCCTTCGTGAGTCGTGTACGAGCGATTCGGGCGCACGGAACCAGGCCCGTCGACCGCTCGGTTTCTGCGATCTCTCGACCGCCAACATGAGAATAGCGTTCGCATAGCCCGTTCGCGAGCCCTATGCGCGCATGGGTAGCGGAACGGTGTTCGCGCATGGCAGCATGTGTGTCATGGAAGAGATCCGCGACAGGGTGCAGGCCGCCGCGAAGAAGCGCGCGCGGGCCAAAGACGCCTTCACTCGCGCCGACGCAGAGCTGCGAGACCTGCTGGTCGCAGCCCGGACCGAGGACATCGGACCGTCCGAACTCGCACGGCTCACCGGGCTCACCCGCGAGTGGGTCGCGAAGATCGCCCCGGACCCCGCCGCGCCCAAGCGCAAGATCGTCGTGCGCCGCAAGAAGCCGGCCGCTGAGGACTGACGTCACGTCTCCTCCTCCCTCCCCCGCTACGGCGGGGTTTTGTCGTGCCTGTGGGCGGGCCACGTGTGGTGGCCCGCCCGTTGTCATGCGGCTTTCGTCATGCGTCGTCGTTGGTTGCGTGTGGTGCCGCCCCAGACGCCGTGGTCTTCGGGTGCGGTGAGCGCGTGGTCGAGGCAGCGGCGCCTCACCGGGCAGCCGAGGCAGACCTTGATGGCGTTGCCGGCGCCACCGCCTTCGGGGAAGAACAGGTCGGGGTCGGTGGTGGCGCAGATGCCTTCTTCGTGCCACTTCATGTCGATGTCGGTCATGCCGCCGCCTCCTGCTTGTCGTCGACGGCCGGGTGCCGGCGGAGTTCCTGGTGCAGGTGCTGGGTGGTGATCCCGAGGCGTTCGGCGGCGTGCTCGAAGGTGTAGCCCTGGTCGAGGAGTTTGCGGCCGTCGTGGGCGATGCTTTCGCCGCGGCGGGAGGCGCTGGCCTTGGAGGCGCAGAGTGCGGCCATGAGCTGGGGGCGGGGCAGGTGCCCGTGCTCCTTCTTCCATTCGGTGTGGGCCTGGTCGCACGCCTCGCACGTGGGGATGTTCTGCTGCCGGTGGGTCCACCAGCCGCGGTCAGTGCCGCAGAACCCAGTCCACTCCGGCCTGACGTCAGGGTCGTCAATCGTGTCGTCATCCCAGGCACTTGGACCCGCCCACCGGTTGCGCTTGGCCCCGGTGCGGGCCTGCTTCGCCGTGGCCGTGGGGACGCCGTGCTTCTCGGCGGGACTTCCGCACACCTGCCGGTAGAAGTCCCGCACTGCGCGGGCGAGGCGTGCAGTGACCTGCTCGCGGCCTTTGAGGTTCGCGATGGTCCTGACGTTGACGAAGTCGATCCTCTGATGCACTGCCGGGGCGACCCAGCCGAGGGTGGCGAGGGCCTGCATGCGGCGCCTGGTTCCGGTGGCGTCGATGACAGCCAGGTCCACGTAGTCGTCGAGGGTGGGCCAGTAGCCGAGGAGGGCTGCGGCGCTTTCGGATCGGATCTGACGCGCGGGCGGGAAGCCGGTGACGCCGTAGATCAGGTGTTCCAGGGTTCCGATGTTCACGCCGGTTGCTGCGGAGATGTTGCGGAAGGACATGCCGGCTTGGTGGCGGATGTTGAGGACGTGGTGGCGGACGGGTTCGGCGGCGACGAAGGGTTCCCACTGGCCGTAGCCGATGAGGCGGCGGCGCATGCGGGTCCGGCGCGCGTTGGCTTCGCGGACGGCCTGGTCGGTGGTCATCGTTCTTCCCCCTCGTCGGCGAGGTCGGGTGTGGTGTCGAGATGGGCTTCGAGCCGGGCGTTGATGAGCGCGGGCGGCATGGCGAGGAAGGCGTCGGCGCTGTCGGCGACGCGGCAGAGGCGGTAGGCGCGCGCGGTGTACTCGCGCCGGTCGGCCCGGTCCTGGAGCCACTGCTCGTAGCGGTGGACCGCCCACCGGCAGGTGCACCAGGCGGCGGCGACCGCGGCGGCGGCCAGGACGCCGGGCCCGTAGTAGAGGGCGGCGTCGATGACCTGGTCGACGGCGGTGTGCACGGTGGCTGCGGCCTGGCCGGCGGCGAGGAAGGTGTCGATGTTCACGCTGCTGCCTCCCGTCGTGCCGCCGCGGTGCCTTTCCAGGTGCGGACGCCGGAGTGGTGGGTGGTGGGCCGGTCGGAGCACGCCCACCCGGTCTTGCGGATGTAGCCCTCGTCGCGGAGGAGGGTCATGAGGCGTCCCCACTGCGCCTGCGGGTTCGGCGGGTTGGGCAGCTTGTGCGCGTCGGCCACCGAGTAGCAGGTGAAGGTACGGCCGGTCGCAGCCGCGGCTATGAACACGGGCCACACGATGGCCAGCCACGTCTCGTAGTCGGCGGACTGGGCGGGGGCGGGGACGTTGCCGTCGAGGGTGGGCTGCACGGTGGAGGTCATGCCACATCACCGTCCAGCCGCTGCTGGGCCGGGTAACGGTCGGCGTAGAACTCTTCCCAGACCCTGTCGAACAGCGGGCGATCCGCCTCGGTGTACGACTTCACCGGCCGTTCTCGCCCGTCGACCAGCCCGTAGGAGTCCTTCGGCTTCTCCCCCTTGTGCGCCATGCGGTACGCCACGGACATCTTGATGCCGAAGGAAGAGCGCACCGACCGCCGCTCCGCCTTCGACAGGCCGCGGTCAGTCAGGTAGGTCTCGACGAGCAAGGCCCGGTCCTCCGGGGCGATCTCGGGTATCTCGCCCGTGGCTTCCGCGTAGTGGTGGAGCTGCCGGGTGCGCTTCCACCGTGGGTCGACTGAGTCATCCATCGCCGCCACCAGGGAGATCAGCCCGTGCGCCCGACGGATGCGACGCTCCTCGATCTGCTGCCGGAGTTCGTCGAGTTGGTCGTCCGTGGCGCGCTCGCTGATGACGCCGCCGCGGGTCCAGTAGCCGTTGACGGCTTCGGTTGTCTCGCGCTGGTAGGCGACAAGAGTCGGCCGGACGGCCTCCGCGACCTTGTTCTCGTTCACCGTGGCGAGCCACATCAGGAACGTGCGGACGTCGACCGCAGCCATCAGTCGGGTCTTACCGTCTTCGGCAACCGTTGCGATATCGCTACGGTTGGCCCACGAGCGGTCGCGGAGCTTACGAAGCTGCGCCGGGTAGCTGAGACCGATCGCCTCGACCGCCGGGCGCAGTACCACGAAGGGCTCACCGTCGACGAGAACCGTCTCGATAGATCCGGTGGAGAGATTGATGCGAGCGACCTCGGGCGCCTGCTGCTCGTCCTCATTCGGCTCGTCGGGGTCGGGGGTGGCGATGAGGGTCTTCACGGGTTCCTCCTGGCGTGTGGTGTGCTGGAAGGTGGGGCCGCCGCAGGTTCGGGCCGCGGCGGCCCCGAAGTGCGGCTGGGCTAGAACGGCGGGTCCGACGGGTCCGGGCCGAGGGTGAGCGCGGTGATGCGCTTCTCGATCGCCCCGGTCAGGTCCGCGCCCTCGGCCTTGAGGGCGAAGGTGAATCGGCGGGCCTGCTCGGCGTGCCAGCCGTCGTCGCCGCGGTCGAGGAGCATGTCGGCGAGGCGCTCGGTGATGACCCGCCGGACGGGCTCCGGAACGTCGGCGGTGATGTTGGGCTTCGACGCCCACGACTCGGCGTGCGGCATGAGGTCTGCCGGGGTCTTCCAGGCGGACCGGGGGTCCCAGCCGTTCTCTTCGAGCCAGTCGTCGACCTGCTTGTCGACGTTGGAGTCGGCCTCGTCGAGGGCCTTGGCGAGTTCGATGGCGGCGGCCCACCGCCCCTTCTCGCGGCTGGCGAGCGCCTTCGCGATGTGGGTGGCGATCAGGTCCCGCATGGCACTGTCGCGGCGGCGAAGGAGGGTGTTGGCGTAGCTCATGTCCTGGAGGGTGGAGGTTGCGATAGTCGTGGTCTCAGGCTCGGTCCGCTCAGCGGTCATGTGTGGTTTCCTTCCGGTGGGCCGCCCCCGCATTGCCCGCGGGGGCGGCCTGTTCGTGGGGTGATTACGGGTTGACGTTCTCGCCGGCCCACTGGTCGTCGCCCGCAGTGATGGCGGCGGGTGCCGGCTCGTTGAGGTAGTCCGGCGGGACGTCGATGACGTCGGGGTTGGCGTCCGTGCGGACGGTGTCGTCGTTCGCCATGGCGCGTGCGAGTTCGGCACTCTTCGGCAGGGCCTTGAAGTGGTTGCGCAGGACGGTCTTCTTGGCCATCTCGTCGAAGCTGTTCCGCCAGGCAGGGCTGTTCTTCGAGGGCAGCTTCTGGCGGCGCTCTTCGATCTCCGTCGGGTACATGACCTTGAACGTCCGGCCGCCGTTGACCAGGCGGGCCACGGAGTAGTAGGCGATCGCCTTGCCGCGGGGGCCCGTCTTGCAGGGGCGGTGGATGAGCTTCTCTTCGAGGCCTTCCTCGTGCTCGAAGTAGTCGTGCTCGCGGACGGTCTCGACCTTGATCGACGACGCCATCGGGTGCTGGTAGAAGAGCGTCACCATGCCCTGGTAGCCGAGCTGGAACGTGGCCTCCCCCTTGTAGGGGACGATGAACGCCTCCTGCGTCGGCGAGCCGGGCTCGAAGCCCAGCTGCGAGCAGGTCATGAGCGCGCCGAGGAACGACTCCGTGGTGCAGTTCGCGAGTTCGGGGTTCTTGCGGATCAGCGTGAGAGCGATGCGCGCCATGCGGTCCGCGCTCATGTGCTTAGGCAGGGCGCGGGCCAGTTCGGGCTTCATGCGCTCGATCTGCTGGGCCAGGGTCGGCTTCTGGTTTTCGTTCTGCTGTACGGCGCCAACGTTCTCGGCGCGGCGGGCAACGGCGTTGCGGGCTGCGGTGGTCACAGGTTCTCCATCACGATGTTGAGCGTTCGGGTGGGCTTGCCGCGGTAGTCCTCGGCGTTGATGTCCGGGTCGGCTTCGAGTGCCGCCTTCTTCCAGCTGATCTGGCCTTTTCGCTGCCGCCACGTGTAGGCGAGTTCGCCGCGGATGTAGACGTCGGTGCCTTTGCCGGCGATGTCCTTCAGGTGGTTGTCGGCTTCGGTGATGTCCCGGTCGGCCTCTTCGGCGCGGACCTTTGCCGCGACCCGCTGCTTGAGCCAGTGCTCGACTTCGGTGGCGTCCGCTGTGACGTCCTTGTCGGTGGGGTTGGCGTGGAGCCTGTCGAGGAGCTGGCCGGTGGCGGCGGAGGCGTCGATCGGGGGCTGTGTGCGGGATTCGACCCAGCCCCAGAACTCGGAGGCGATAGTAAGGAGGTCGGCGATCATCTGCTCGTCGCGCTCGATGCGGTGGACGATCGTTCGCTGCCCCCCGATGAGGCAGGCTGTGTAGCCGAAGGTCCAGCCGGTGACGGCGAGCTGCCACTGCACTTGGACTTGGGTGTCGACGGGAACGTCGTCGAGCCAGTCGCTGAGGGCGTAGCTGGATCGGGACTTGAGCTCGACGATGCCGGGCTGGCCGTCTTCGACGGTGTACCGGTCGAGGTTGACGATGGCGTGGGCGATGTCCGGCCGGCGGAGCGTCCCCGGGTTCTGCAGGGCGGGGAGGCCGGTGATCTTCGTGAACCGGCGGGCGGTGATGGGCTCCAGTTCGTGGCCCATCTCGGCGGCCTCGTCGAGCACCAGGTTCTCCCGGCGCGGGACGGGCTGCCCGACCTTCTTGAACCAGATCTCCAGCGGGCTGGTGTAGATATTCAGGCCGCAGATCGCGGGGAGGTCGGAACCTCCGAGGCCGGTCCTGCGGACCGCGTGCCAGTCGCTGCGCTCCGCGTCGGCGCCGAGGACGACGATGGCTCCGGAGGGGAAGGTGAGTGGTGGGAACTGCTGAGTGGAGGTGTCCATGACGTGGCGTCTTTCAGTTCGGGGTTGCTGCGGGCCGCCTGGGGGTTGGCGGCCCGCAGCGGGCAGACGGAGCCGGGCTCAGACGCCTGCCGGAAGGTGGGTCAGGCGGTCGCGAGCGGCTCGGGCTCGGGCTGGTCCTCGCGGAGACCGGCAAAGTGGTAGCGGCGGACCGTGGCGGCCAGGGCCTTCTTCGACGCGTCGGTGAAGTCCTCCGACGTGGCCGACATCCAGTCGATGTACGGCAATACCCGGCCGATCGCAGCAGCAGCCAGCCCGGCGTCCTCGCGGGTGAACCAGCCGGACAGGAGCTTCAGCCCGGACCCGGTGACGATCTGCCACTCCGCACCGAAGAACCCGTTGCCGTCCGCGCGGAGGAACAGGCCGTCGGTGTCGGTCTTGTACGCGAGCTGCCAGAACTGGCGGGGCTCCGGGTCGTCCCCGGCGTGCGAGACCATCAGGATCGGCACCGCCCCCTGGGTGTCCTCGTCGAAGGTGACGCGGAGCAGGATGCCGATAGCGACACCGGTGATGCGGTCCTGCTCGGCCTGCGTCAGCTCCTCGTGGGGCTTGCCGTACATGGCGTGCGCCAGCGGCATGCGGAGCGGCTCGGTGGGCAGCAGGCGGTTCTCGCTGGCGTTCGGGGAGTGGATGTACGGGCGGAACCCGGCGGGCAGGTCCGGGGCGTCGTTGGGCTCCTGCGACTTCTGGAACGCGTGGTAGGTGGAGAGGAGCTCGCGGCGTTCGGCGGGGTCGATGATGTCCGCGATGGTGTCGCCGTTGGCGTCGAGGATGTGGCGGGTCATGCGCCGCCCGTCGTGCTCGCGCTCGCCGTCGTTCAGGAACCGGTCGAGGGCCTCGTTGGCCTCGTCGAGGGGGAAGCTGATCTGGGTCATGGCGTCCTTCTCTGGGATGCTGGTGGTGGACGCCCCGGCACTTCTACTGCCGGGGTGTTCTGGTTCGCCGGGCCGGCGACCGGTGTCATCCGCGCGGCCCGGCGGGTTTCAGGCGGCCGGTGCCGGGATGTGCGTCGGGTCTGCGGCCTGCGGGGAGTGGTGCAGCGACACGACCGGGCCGGCGGCGAACCGGTTGCGGAGTTCGCGGACGTCGATCGGGGCGGTCGCCTGGTCCTCGAACGCCGTGGTGTCGCGCTCGGCCGGCGGGACGGTGATCGCGTTCGCGTTGGCCTCCGCCGCCTTGTACGGGGCGAGCTCGGCCCGCAGCCGCTCGACCTCGGTGAGGGCCTGGTCGCGCTCGGCGGTCCGCTCGTCCAGATCTGCGGCGAGGCAGATGACTACCTGCTCGGCCTCGGCCCGCTTGGCCCGGACGTCGGCCAGCTGGTGCTGCAAGGTGGCGATGGTGTCGCCCGCCCCGATCAGCTGGCCGAACGCCTGCGACGTCTGCTCCTGCTGGTCCCGCAGCAGCCGCTTCAACTCCGGCCTGCTGGCAAGGCGGTGCTTCCGGAACGGCTTCGGCTTGCTGCGGGGTATGAGGGTGAGGCTCATGACTTGCCCTTCCGGGTCCAGAGGCTGGGGGCCACCGCCATGGCGCAGAACACGACGCCGATGACGGTGGCGGTGATCAGGTAGGTCACGCGGTGGGCTTCCGGTGCTGCTCGCACTCCCACTGGGCCGCGATCTCGTTGCGGTAGCGGGCCATGGTGATGAGCTCCCACCGGTAGCCGTTGCGGATCTCCCGGTCCCGGTCGCGCTTCCGAGGGGTGTGGTTCTTGTGGGCCTGCTCCTCGGTGGCGTGGATCCGGTCACCGACTACGGCCATGGAGACCGCGACCATGCAGCCGCACTTGGCCCACATCGACCATGAGCAGTCCTTCAGCAGCACCATCCGGCTGTCGATCTGCACCATCAGGTCACCCATCGGACCGCTCCATCCGGTCCTGGAGCATCCGGATCGCCGACCTTTTCCCCGGGTCCGTGAAGCAGTCCTTGGTCAGTCGGCCGAAGGGGCGGAGCTTGTCGAACCTGGGACCGCCCGTGGCGTCATACGCCGCCCGGTACGCCCCTTCGTTCGCCTCCTGGAGGGCCAGGCGCCGGTCTTCGAGGGCCGCAACCTGCTGGCGGGCGGACCGCAGTTCGGCGCGGAGACGGATCTCGGTCGGTGTGCTCATCGGGTCCCCCGGGGGGTGATGGTGGCGAGGTAGCGGTTGGCGGTTTCGGTGGCACGGGCGCGGTGTTGGCTGGCTGTCCGGACCCGGCAGGCGTCGCAGGTGCAGCAACCCGGGTGGATGGCTGCCTCCTGCGCCCGCTTGGCGGCCAGCTGGCGGATGAGCCCGGCTTCGGCCCGTGCGGTCATGAGGCGGGCGGGGAACTCGGGGCTGCTTACGTCGCCGGCCATCACGCACCGCCCCGGAAGCCGCGGAGGACGCCCTGGAACCCGTCGAGCGGGTTGGGTGCCAGCTCAGCCCAGATGTCGTTCAGCTCCTCCGTAGTCGGGAGCGGGGCAGGCTTCGGGATGGAGCAGCCGGCGGGGAGGTTGATGTAGCCCTCGTCATCGCTGTCCGCGTAGTCCCGCTCGGCCTTCAGGTCCCGGGGGCGGTCGAGTCGCAGCGACCGGACGAGGGCGTTGGCGACCGCACCGGTGATGACGGGCGGGGCGTCGTCGCAGAGGAGGTGGGAGACGGCCACCGTCTCCGTGCGGGGGGTCATGCCGCGCCGCCGGTGTGCCGGGCGTAGACGCGGTGCTCGTCGCCCACGGTGCTGGCGACAGCGTCGAACGAGCGCCAGTCGTAGGCGGCGAGAGAGGCGTTGCGGATCTGGCTGGCCAGAGAGCGGGCGGCCTGGATGGTGGTGGCCGTTGCGACGATCCCCCACTCCCCCGACCTTTCCCGCAGGGCCTTCGCGATCTCGAAGTGAGGTCGGCTGCGCGGGTCGCGGTAGGTCTCCGGCGGGTCCTCGAACCTGATTGCCGGGTAGGCGATGACGTTCATGCCACCTCCGCCCCGTGCTGGACGGGCTCGCGCTGGAACGGGACCCCGACGAACCGGTACCCGTCCTCGGCTGCGACCTCGTCGGCCACCTGGGCGGCCCGGATGCGGTCCCGCCTGACGTCCGCCAGGTCCGCCGCCACCTGGGCCAGTCGGTCCAGCTGATTCAGGGAGGTGTCCGTCACGTCGACCCGCAGCTCTGTACCGAGGCGGAGGAACTTGCGGCCGTCCTCGTTCTCCAGTTGGATCGGGCGGTCGCCCCAGGAGAGGTTGAACGTCTTCATCGGGTCCTCCGGGTGGCGGTGTTGAGGTTCTGCTGCTGGGTGATCCAGGCGTCGAAGCCCGGGTAGTCCGCTGCGGTGGAGACCGTGGTGCAGGTGCACGGCAGGGTCGCGAAGGCGGTGTCGTCGAGGTCGCACTGGTGGCGGTCCTCGGCCAGTAGCCCGGCGGCCATGCGGGTGCGCTTCAGCGCGGTCAGGGCGTCCACCCGGGCGGCCAGCACGGCGAGCGAGACGTCCAGGCGCCCAATGTCGGCGGCAGTCACGACGTCACCTCGGTCCACTCGCCGTAGTGCACCGTCCGCTGAACGAGGTGCACGACCGGGTACATGTCGCGGTACCGGTCCGCACGGGCAGCCGCCTCGTCACGGCTTGCCGTCGGGGAGTGCACCTCGACGGGGGCCTGTTCCGACGCACGGAACGCCGTGCCGTACTCGATGACACCGGGGACGGGAACGGCGGCCTCGGCCAGCACCTCGGTGCGGTTCTCGTCCTCAACGGCGGTCAGAAGCTTGTCGGCCTCCACGTCACCGACCGACTTACGCAGCGCCTCGAAGGCGGCCTGGAAGGCGCTCACAGGGCACCTGCCTCACGCTGCGACGGGGTCGCCAGCGCCATCAGGCCGTAGGAGCGCAGCCGGTCGTACCGGGCGACGCCACGGACGATCCCGTGCAACGCCCACAGGAACCACCAGTCGAAACCCTTGGCCCCGGAGAACCACTCCCAGGCGTCCTCGAAGCGAACGTCCGCCTCGTGCCGGTAGTCGAACTCCTTCGAGGCGTCGTTGTAGAACGAGAACTCCTCGACGGCCCGGTACGCCTCCTCGGCGGTGGAGCACAGCCCGCCTTCGACGATGTCGTCCTTGATCGCCTGCCGGAACCGGTCAGCCTGGCCAGGCTTCACGTACTCCTGCTCGATCAGGTGCTCCGCCTGCTCCCAGACCAGCTGCACGAACAGGTCGTCCTGGAAGGACTTCACGCTGTCGCGGTCGCTGGACAGCTTCTCGGACCAGTAGCCCGGGTTGATGTGCACCGAGCCGTCCCGGCCCAGACCCGAGCGGAAGAACTGGAACATGTCCGTAGTGCGGCGGAACACGAAGCTCTCTCCGTCACCGGAGAACACCAGCTGGCCCGGGGTGGTGATGAGCTCAAACCAGTAGAAGGAGTGCTGCGGGTCCCGGAACACCAGGTGCCGGTACACGCCGTCGTCGTGGACGACAGTCAGCTTGTGCCCGGCAGCGTCACGGGCGAAGCGGGCTGCCACAGCAGCCTCAGGGGATGATTGGATGGACATCGGTCCACCTCTCTGTTCGCGGAGGATTGCGGGTGGATCACGAGGCCGTTCCCGGGGCTGGCGTTTCGGGGGCGGCCTCACAGCTGCTCAGGCAGCGGCGGCGTGCTGGCGCGGACGGCCGGCCCGGGCGGAGGGCACTGCGTGCACCTGTGTCGCCCGGAAGTACTGGTCGATCGCCTCGCGGCTGACGGTGATCCGCCCACCCTCGGTGTCACGGCTGACGCTGATGCGTCCCGCGGCGATGCGTCGGCGGAGGGTCTTCACGCTGATGCGCATCACGTAGGCGGCTTCACGGATGTCGAAGTAGGGGGCATTCAGGTCGTCGGGCTTGATCGGCTGGTCGGTGGCCCTGGCGGTCATCACGTCTGGTTCCTTTCTGTTCGGTCCTCGGTGGGGGCGAGGAGATCGTCGTCAGTCGCTTTGAGAGCGGTGCGGAGGCGGACGTACTTGCTTGGGCTCATGCGGGAGCGGGTGCCTCTTTCGAGCTTTCGCAGGTAGCTGGCGGTGCAGCCGACCTGGTTGGCGAGCTGCTGGACTTCGATCCCCGCTTGCATGCGCTTGGTGCATATGGCCGCCCCGTCCACTTCGAAAGTGGTTGGGGGTTGGTGCATGAGTAGAACTTACCCATAGTTGCCCACGTCGTCTAGCCATACATGCCCATGACTTGCCCACGCTTGGACAATGCTTGGCCCTAGATGCCCTTTGACCTGGGGTTACGTGTGGATTACTTTGAGCCCAATCGGGGCTCAGTCCTGGCTGGTCCCGCCCGGTCCTGCCAAGATGTGGGCATGGCACCCCGTGACCTAGACCGCCTCGCGACAGCCGCGCGCAAGCGCCGCCTCGACCTCGGGCTTGCCCTCAACGACAAGAACGCCAAGGCCGCCGGCACATCCAAAGGCACCTGGCAGCGGGTCGAGCGGGGGGAAGCCATCCGCCCCATGAACTACAAGAAGATCGACGGGCTGCTCCAGTGGGCGCCCGGCGGCTGCCTCGCCATCCTTCGCGGAGACGAGCCCATCGAGAGCTCCCCCTCGGAAAACGACCCGAGCGTGATGATTTCCAAGCTCCCGCCCGAGGAGCTCGACGAAGAGGCCCGCAACGTGGTGAAGCTTGCAGCCATCGCAACAGCCGGTGGCCTCACCTCGGACGAGATCAAGAAGCTGGCAGACCAGGTCGTAAAGGATCTACGGGCCAACGGGATGCTCTGAGGCAAAAACCCGCGCTCGCCGTACAACCTTTGACGGTTACCCCACTGTTACCAACAATCTCGCACGTAACTTGGCCATAGATGACCTCAACTGGGTCACTCCGTGGCAGAGTTTGACTACGCCCTTGGAGGCTCCCGTCAGTGCCGGACAGTAGGGGGAGCCATGCTGTATCAGGACGCGCTCATAGTCGACTACGGGCCCAACTTCAAAGGACAGGCCCTCAAAACCGACAAAGGGATCGTCTGCGTGATCCCCCGGCAGTTGCACCCCCGCACCGCAGCCAGCACCGCGATGAGGGAACTGGTCGAGGGGCTTGGTGGAAACTGTGGTGAATGCCGCAACTGCCCTGTCGGCAGAGACGGCTGAACCCATGAGTACGTGGGGCTGCCTCGGCGGTAGGGGTACCTGCCGAGCTCCCACGTCCCACCTGACAAGGGGGACCTATGGCCCGCATCAACCAACACGTCCACGTCGAGTGGCGCGGCGGCACCTGCCGGGTGAAGTGGTGGAGCGGCGAACTCCTACCGAACGGCCGCAAGCGCTACGAGTCCAAGGGTGGGTTCACCGATGAGACGGCGGCCTACGAGCACGGCCAGAACAAGCTGTACGAGATCCGGCACGGAACGAACGTGAAGAACCGTGACGGCGCCACCCTCATGACGGACTGGCTTGATGACTGGCTCGACGCCATGGACCACCGGCACCTGACCGAGCGGACCTACCGGTCGGCCGTCGAGACGCACATCCGCCCTTACTTCAAGAAGCAGAAGGCGTCGGTCGCGGACGTCGACATCCTCGCCTATCGGGCGTTCAAGAAGCACGTGAACAGCAAGCTCAAGGCCGGTTCGGCCGGCAACGTCATGATGGTGTTCGGCATGATCCTCGACGACGCCGTGCCGCGCCTGATCAAAACGTCTCCGGTTGAGCGGACCAGGCGCCGGGGCAAGTTTGTGAAGAAGCCCAAGGAGCGCAAGAAGGACATGACCCCGGAGGCCGTCGAGCAGCTCGCCCGCAACGCCCGGACCGTCTTCGGGCAGGCCGGCTACGTGTTCATCTGGACCATGGCGATGACGGGCATGCGGCCCGCCGAACTGTTTGGGCTGACGCGGGAGTACTGCTACCCGAACTGGCCGGGTACAGACCCGCGGCCGGACCCGGAGGAATTCGAACGCTACGAGGAGGACGTGGAGCGGTACGGGCGGGGTGGGGAGCTCATGCCTGCGATCCGAGTGGAACGCCAAGTTCAGTACGCAGACAGCAAGCTCCAGTTCTTCCCTCCGAAGTACGACTCGGCCCGCACTTTGGTGGTGCCGTCCTTCCTCGCGGGCCTACTGGCGGAGCTGCTGGAGTCGCATGACCGGGACTGGGTGTTCCCGGCGATCCTGGGGGGCTCCTTGGGGGCGGTGAACTTCGACTACAAGTACTGGCGTGACATCGCGGACGGGGCTAAGGAGCGGAGCGGCCCGCGAACGCGTGGGGCGCGCCCGGCGATCCCTGCGGTGCCGTCGTTCAGGGGGAAGCGCCTGTATCTCCTCCGCCACGGGGCGAAGGCGTGGCTGGACGAGGACGGGCACAGCAAGTTCGCGACAGAGTCCCGTATGGGGCATGAGGTGCCTGGGGTCGAGGGCGTGTACAGCAGCGTGACGGTTCCGATGGAGCGTGCCATCATGAAGACGCTGCAGGAGCGCTGGGATGGGTTGCAGGAGCGGCTGACCAGCAGGAACGTCTAGATCATCTCCCAGTTGTTTCCCATCCACCACTGATGGATCAAGGGATATGCAGGTGAGGGGCCCACAGGCCGCCAATTCATCGACTTCCAGATGAAGTTGAGGGCGGTGATGGCGAGCGCGATGGGCTTGATCGCGGGCCAGGTGACCGTACGGAAGCGGCGCCAGGCGCCCGCCCCGTCCAGGGCCGCCGCCTCGTGGAGTTCGTGCGGGGTGTTCTGGAGTCCGGCGAGCAGGGCGACGGTGGTCTGCGGCATACCGGCCCAGATGCCGACGAGGATCACGGCGGGGAGCGCGGTGGCGAGACCGGTGAGCCAGTCCCGGCCGTCGCCGAGGCCGAGGTCGCGGATGGTCTCGTTGAGGATGCCCGCGTCGGGGTTGTAGACGAGGCGCCACATGATGCCGACGACGACCTCGGGCATCGCCCAGGGGGTGATCGCCAGCGCCCGGGCCAGCCAGCGCATCCGCAGTCGCTGGTTGAGCAGCAGGGCGAGGCCGAGGGCGAGCAGGAACTGCGGGATGGTGACGCCGAACGCCCAGAGGAGGCCGATCCGGAACGAGTCCCAGAAGAGGGTGTCGTGCAGGAGGTCCTGGAAGTTGAGGGTGCCGATCCACTGGGTGGAGCGGGTGCGGCCGGACTGGGCGTCGGTGAAGGCGAGCACGATGCCGTAGAGGAGCGGGCCGACGCTGAGGATCAGGATCGGGAGGAGGGCGGGGAGGACGAGGAACCAGGCCGCCGCGCCGCCCGGCCCCTTCTCCCGTGCACGCCTCGGCCCGGACCGCCTCTCCGGCGTCGCCAATGCCACGAATAGCCCTTCTGAGCAGCAATAGGGGCACTCATCCCGTTCTGGCCGTCCCGGTGGCCTAGGTCATCGTGCTGACGGGCCGTCGGTTCGTCAAGGTGGCCTGCGCGGATGCGAAAATCGCACCCATGGACGAGATGCGTGCGCGTGAGGTGCTGACGGCCGCCGGTTTCCCCGGCACTCCGGAGCTGCTGGCGCTGGGCGAGAACGCGGTCTTCGCGGCCGACGGTCTGGTGGTGAAGGTCGGACGGGACGCCACCGGCCACCCGGAGCTGGCGGCCCGGGCGGAGCGGGAGGTGGCCGTCGCGGAGTGGCTCGCCGCGTCGGGTGTTCCGGCCGTGCGGGCCGCCGAGCACCGGGCACGCCTGGTGGAGGGCCACCCGGTGACGCTGTGGCACCGCCTGCCCGACCCCGTACGCCCCGCGGAACCGCGCGACCTGGCCCCCTTGCTCTCCCGGGTGCACGCGCTCCCGGCCCCGGCGGACTTCGCGCTCCCGCGCCGCGAACTGCTCGGCGGGGTGGAGCGCTGGCTGACCCTGGCGGGCGACACGATCGACCCGGACGACGCCGACTACCTCCGCGGCCGCCGCGACGGCTTCGCGGCGGCGGCCGCCGCCCTGGCCCCGCACCTGCCCCCCGGCCCGATCCACGGCGACGCGCTCCCCCGCAACGTCCACGTCGGCCCCGAGGGACCGGTCCTGGTCGACCTGGAGACCTTCTCCACGGACCTGCGGGAACACGACCTGGTCGTCCTCGCCCTCTCCCGCGACCGCTACGGCCTGCCCGCCGCGGCCTACGACGCGTTCACGACCGCGTACGGCTGGGACGTCCGGGAGTGGGAGGGCTGCACCGTCCTGCGCGGCGCCCGCGAGACGGCCAGCTGCGCCTGGGTCGCCCAGCACGCCCCGGCCAACCCGAAGGCGCTCACCGAATTCCGCCGCAGGGTGGCATCACTGCGCGAGGGAGACCCCGAGGTTCGCTGGTACCCCTTCTGAACGGACAGGACAGGTGCACCTGCGACCGGCCGATTTCGCGGACCGTAGGCTGGACCTCATGGGCGTCTTCGACGAGCTGACCGGCACCAGCACCCCGAGGCCGGAGTGGCGCCGCGACCGGCCGAGGAGCTGCGGGCGGCCCTGCTCGGGCTGAACGGGCCGGATGTCCCCTGCCTCATCAGCGATGGCGCGGCGCACAGCGCCGATCTGGTGGCGGAGTGGCGGATCGCCGAGCCCGTCTGGCAGCCCTTCTTCATCGCGTCCCAGCTGACGCGCGCCATCCGGATCCGGATGCGGCTGGCCGAGGACGTCCCCGAGGTGCCTGCCGTCGAGCAGAGTTGGGAAGTCACCCGCGTCGGGAATCCTCCCCGGCTCCGGACCTCGGCGACGTACACACGCGGCGGGAACAGGAACGTCTCGCGCCGGTACACGCTCAAGCGAGGCAGGAGCGGCCGCCTCGAAGCGACCGAGTCGTTCAGCTTCGACAGCGCGCAGCTGACGGACCCCCTGCGGAACACCGCCCTCGATGCGGGCTGGACCTGGCGCGGAGTGATCTTCGGCAAGCTCCGAGGCCGGCTGAGGCCCCCCACCGGTCACCTGCTCCGCGGGATCACCGGCCAGGCCTGCTCCACCACAGCCGTCGGGTTCGCCGTGCGGCGGAGGTACGCCTGGAGCGAGGCGGACTGTTCGGCGGCCGCCCGGACCTGGAGGGCGTGGAGCTCGGTGGGGGGCAGGGTGCTGACCGGGCGGTGGCGCTCGCCCATCTGCCGGACCACGCGGACCGCCGCCACCGCGTCGGCGGTCGCGTCATGGGCGTCGGACAGGGTCACACCGTAGTGCTGGCACAGGGCTTGGAGGGCCCGCTTGCCCTTGCGGTACTTGTCGACGTGCTTGTCGATCACCAGGGGATCGATGACGGGCGATGGCACGCCGCCGATCCGCTCGTCGACGGACTCCAGTCCGTACCGCCCGCATTCGCGGTCCAGGAGCGAGAGGTCGTAGCGCGCGTTCATCACCACCAGCGGCACCCCGGAACGCAGCACCTCGGCGACCGCGTGGGCGATCTCCTCCACGGCTGAGGCCGCCTGGGCGCCGTGCTTGCGGGCGTGGTCGGTGCCGATGCCGTGGATCGCGGACGCCTGCTCGGGTATCGCCACCCCTGGGTCGAGCAGCCAGGTCCGCTGCTCGGCGACCGTCCCGTCCGGCTCCAGCCGGACCAGCGCGGCGGTGACGATCCGGTCGGTCTCGACGTCGGTCCCCGTCGTCTCCAGGTCGAAGCCGACCAGTGGTCCCTGATGCCAGCTCATCCCGATACCTCCTTCGTGGTGCTCCCCCGTGGTGCTCTCCCCCGAGTGATGACCACCTTCGCACGCAGCACTGACAACGCGGGACGGGGCTCAGGAGGAGGCCTCAGGACACCGGGCGTGAGTCCGTCCAGACCGACTCGAACTCCTCCCGATACGTCTCGAAGAGACCGTGCTCGCTGTCCTGCCCCGCCCGCACCACCGTGCGCCGCCCCCCGCCGCGCAGCACCAGCACCGGCGCCTCCATGCCCCGGGCCCGCCGCAGATAGGGCTGGACGACGCCCACCGCGTCCGTCCCGTCGCCGTCCACCAGGTACGCGGTGAACCGCGGGGTCTCGTCGAAGACCTGGATCTCGAAGGCCCCCGGGTCGCGGAGCTTGGAGCGGACCCGGCGCATGTGGAGGATGTTCATCTCCACCGAGCGGCTCAGCTCGCCCTTCTTGAGGCCCAGTTCCCGCTCCCGGCGCTTGACCGCGCTGCTGGCCGGGTTGATGAAGAGCAGCCGGACCCGGCACCCCGACTCGGCGAGCCGGACCAGCCGGCGGCCGGAGAAGTTCTGGACGAGCAGGTTGAGGCCTATGCCGATGGCGTCCAGCCGCCGCGCCCCGCCGAACAGGTCCTCGGCGGGCAGCTGCCGCTGGAGCCGGACCCGGTCGGGGTGGACGGAGACCACGTCCGCGTACCGGTCGCCGACCAGCTCCTCCACCGCGTCCACCGGCAGCCGGTCGGCCGAGGGAACGGCGGCCCCGCTGCCGAGGATGTCCAGGAGGCGGGCGGAGGCCCGCTCCGCCTGGGCGAGCACCGCCTCGTTCAGCGCGCGGTTGCGGGAGACGACGTTGCGGGTCACCTCCAGCTCGTCAAGGGCCAGCTCGACGTCCCGCCGGTCGTCGAAGTACGGCTCGAAGCAGGGCCAGTGCTGGACCATCAGCTCCCGCAACTGCGGGAGCGTGAGGAAGCTGAGGACGTTGTCGTCGGCCGGGTCCAGCAGATAGCCCTTGCGGCGCGACACCTCGCGTACGGCGACGGCCCGCTGCACCCACTCCTGCCCGGCCGGCCCGGCCGCGGCCACCACCCAGTCGTCGCCGTGAACCGGCTCGTAGATCGGCCGGAGCACCGCGGCGACGACCGCACGCAGTCTCTGTTCGACCAGATTCAGCCAGATATAGGCGCGCCCGGCCCGCTGCGCGCGGGTGCGTACCTCGCTCCATGCCTCGGCGCCCCAGTCCAGCTCCGCACCGATCTCCATGGGCTGCGCAAGGGACACCGCCCCGGGCGGCGCATCGGTCGATTCCCCCTCGTGACCTGCGTCACCTGGGGGTAGCTCGAACCCTCCCGAGCTCACCCGCGTACCGCCTTCCACTCCCCCACCCAACGATCAAGGAAGGGTACTCCGGGAGCGGGATCCGGTGCAGCCCGATGGCCGGGCCGGTTTCACAACTCCCTTCACGCGACGGCCTGTTCCTTGCGACGAGATAGGGTGGAGTGAGCGGATTCATAGTGATTCGGCACCCCGACGAAGGCCGCGATCCGGACGCCGGCCGGCCGGGCGCGTCCGTAACCGCGTCCGGGGCGGCACCCCGGTGTCCGAAGTTGACCGGTGTGGCCGGGAGCAGGGCGACGGAACCCGGCCGCACCGCGTGACGTACTAGGTGCGCGCCCCACTTTCGGGGAGTATTCGGGGAGTAACGGGCCGAGGAATGCCACCGCACCCGGATCAGAAGTGGAAGAGTCCTATCTATGCAGGTCTGGCCGGGACACGCTTATCCCCTCGGCGCCACCTATGACGGCGCCGGTACCAACTTCGCGGTCTTCTCCGAGGCCGCCCACCGGATCGAGTTGTGCCTGTTGCACGACGACGGTTCAGAAACGGCGGTGGAGCTCCGCGAGACCGACGCCTTCGTGCGCCACGCCTATCTGCCCGGGGTGATGCCGGGTCAGAGGTACGGCTTCAGGGTGCACGGGCCCTACGAGCCCCAGCGCGGGCAGCGGTGCAACTCCGCGAAGCTACTGCTCGACCCGTACGCCCGTGCGGTCGCCGGGCAGATCGAGTGGGGCGAGTCGGTGTACGGCTACCCGTTCGGGAAGCCCGACGCCCGCAACGACCTCGACTCGGCCCCGCACACCATGAGCTCGGTCGTGGTCAACCCGTACTTCGACTGGGGCGACGACCGCCGTCCCCGTACGGACTACCACCGCACCGTGATCTACGAGGCCCACGTGAAGGGCCTGACGATGCTCCATCCGGGGCTCCCGACCGAGCTCCGCGGTACGTACGCGGGACTCGCGCACCCGGAGGTCATCGCCCACCTGACGGAACTGGGCGTCACGGCGATCGAACTGATGCCCGTTCACCAGTTCGTCCAGGACCACCGCCTGGTGGACATGGGGCTCGCCAACTACTGGGGCTACAACACCATCGGCTTCTTCGCCCCGCACAACGCGTACGCCTCCTGGGGCGAGCGCGGGGAGCAGGTGCTGGAGTTCAAGCAGGCGGTGAAGGCGCTGCACCAGGCGGGCATCGAGGTCATCCTCGACGTCGTCTACAACCACACCGCCGAGGGCAACCACCTCGGGCCGACCCTCTCCTTCCGCGGCCTCGACAACGCCTCCTACTACCGTCTGACCGACGACCAGCGGTACTACATGGACACCACGGGGACCGGGAACTCCCTGCTCATGCGGTCCCCGCACGTCCTCCAGATGATCATGGACTCGCTGCGGTACTGGGTGACCGAGATGCATGTGGACGGCTTCCGCTTCGACCTGGCGGCCACCCTCGCCCGCCAGTTCCACGAGGTGGACCGGCTCTCCTCCTTCTTCGACCTGGTCCAGCAGGACCCGGTGGTCAGCCAGGTGAAGCTGATCGCCGAACCGTGGGACGTGGGCGAGGGCGGCTACCAGGTGGGCAACTTCCCGCCTCTGTGGACCGAGTGGAACGGCAAGTACCGCGACACGGTCCGCGACCTGTGGCGGGGCGAACCGCGCACGCTGGCGGAGTTCGCCGGGCGGCTGACGGGATCGTCCGACCTCTACCAGGACGACGGGCGCCGCCCGCTCGCCTCGATCAACTTCACCACCTGCCACGACGGCTTCACCCTGCACGACATGGTGTCGTACAACGACAAGCGGAACGACGCCAACGGCGAGGGCAACCGGGACGGCGAGAGTCACAACCGGTCCTGGAACTGCGGAGCAGAGGGCGAGAGCGACGATCCGGAGGTCCTGGAGCTGCGGGGCCGGCAGATGCGGAACTTCATCGCCACGCTGATGCTGTCGCAGGGCGTGCCGATGCTGAGCCACGGGGACGAGTTCGCCCGGACGCAGCAGGGCAACAACAACGCCTACTGCCAGGACAACGAGCTCTCCTGGATCCACTGGCCCGATCCGGACGCCCCGGACGACGAGTTCCGCCGGAACCTGCTGGAGTTCACCCGCGCCATGGTGTGGCTCCGCCGCGACCACCCGGTCTTCCGGCGCCGCCGCTTCTTCCACGGCCGGCCGGTGGAGGGCACGCACGACGAGCTCTCCGACATCGCCTGGTTCACTCCCAAGGGCCAGGAGATGACCCAGCGGGACTGGCAGGCGGCACACGCCAAGGCGATGACCGTGTTCCTCAACGGCCAGGCGATCTCCGAGCCCGGGCCACGCGGGGAGCGGATCTGTGACGACTCGTTCCTGCTGATGTTCAACGCGAGCGCCGAGACGCTGGAATTCGCCGTACCGGTGGACCACGGGGAGCAGTGGCAGGTCGTCGTGGACACCGCACGGCCGGAGGGGGTGCCTCCGGGGACGGGGCCGAAGGTTGCGGAGGGCGAACGGGTGACGCTGATCGGACGCAGCCTCACCGTGCTGAAGCGTCCCGGCTGAAACCGCGTCGAGGCCGCCGCCCGACGGGCCGGCAGGGGTGAGCGTACGGCCCGGGGTGACACGGATCGCCCCGGGCTGGGTACGTAGGTGAGCATGACGCCCACCGCCACGTACCGGCTTCAGCTCCAGCCCGACTTCCCCTTCCCCGCGGCCGAGAAGGCGGTGCCGTATCTGGCCGCGCTCGGCGTCTCCCATCTGCACCTCTCGCCCGTCCTGGAGGCCGTCCCCGGTTCCCGGCACGGTTACGACGTGGTCGATCACAGCCGCGTACGGGAGGAGCTGGGCGGGGAGGAGGGGCTGCGCAGCCTCGCCGCCACGGCCCGGGAGCACGGGCTCGGGCTGGTCCTCGACATCGTGCCGAACCACATGGCCGCCGTGCCCCGGCACAACCGGCAGCTCTGGGAGGTGCTCCGCGAGGGCCGGTCCTCCCCGTACGCCCGCTGGTTCGACATCGACTGGGCTGCGGGCGGCGACAAGGTGCTGCTCCCGGTCCTCGCGGGGCCGCTCGCTGAGCAGCTGGACGCGCTTTCGGTCGACGCCGACGCGGAGGTGCTGCGCTACGGCGAGCAGGAGTTCCCGCTGCGGGCGGGCACGGCGGACCTTCCGCTGACCGGGCTTCTCGACGCTCAGCACTACCGGCTCGCCTGGTGGCGGCTGGCCCGCACCGAGCTGAACTACCGCCGCTTCTTCACCGTCTCCGAGCTGATCGGGGTCCGCGTCGAACACCCCGAGGTCTTCGCAGCGACCCACGGAAAGGTGCTCGAACTCCTCCGTGACGGGGTGCTGGACGGATTGCGCATCGACCACCCGGACGGCCTCGCCGAACCGGCCGCCTACCTGCGGCGGCTGAACGAGGCCACCGGCGGCCGGTGGACGGTCGTGGAGAAGATCCTCACCGGCGACGAGCACCTCCCGGCCGGGTGGGCGGTCGCCGGGACGACGGGGTACGACGCGCTGCACCGGATCGACGGGCTGTTCACCGACCCGGCGGGCGCTGCGGAGCTGCTCGGCCGCTACCGGCGGTTCGCGGGTCCGCCCGGCGACCGGGGCGGCTACTGGAAGGCGACCGTCCGCCGGGCCGCGTACCGGGTGGCCACCCACGAACTGGCCTCCGAGACGGCCTGGCTGACCCGGCTCGCCGCCTCAGTCTGCGCGGCCGAACCCGCCCTGCGCGACCACGCGCCGTGGGCGCTGCGGACGGCGATCCGGGAGCTGCTGGTACGGGTGCCGGTCTACCGCCCGTACGTCACGGCGGGCGTACCGCCGACCCGGATCGCGGAGGAGACCCTTCCGGACGATGCCGTACGGGACGCGAAGGCGGTGTTCTCCGTGCCGGAGGAGGCCGCCGCCGTCGACGTCGTACGGGATCTGGCGCTCGGGCGACTGGGTGACGGCGAGGAACAGGCTTCCTTCTGCGCCCGGTTCGCACAGACCGCCTCCGCGCTGCACGCCAAATCGGTGGAGGACACCGCCTTCTACCGGTACGTGCCACTGATCTCGGCGACGGAGGTGGGCGGGGAACCGGGACAGCCCGCGGTGACGGTGGACGAGTTCCACGCCTTCGCCACCCGGATCGCCCGGGACTGGCCCGCCACGGGGACGGTCCTGACCACGCACGACACCAAGCGCAGCGCCGATGTCCGGGCCCGGATCGCGGTCCTGTCGGAGTGTCCGGAGCGGTGGGCCGGGCTGGTGGCCGAGCTGACCGGGGTGACACCCGTCGCGGCGCCGGACCCGCAGCTGGCGTGGCAGGCCTGGCAGTCCAGTTACGGCTGCGCGCCACTGCCCGCCGACGAGCTGGGCGCCCGGCTGGAGCCCGCGCTGCTCAAGGCGGTGCGCGAGGCGGGGCTCTTCACCAGCTGGACGGAGCCGGATGCCGCGTACGAGAGGGCGGTGACGGACTTCGTCGCCGCGGGCCCGGGCAGTGCTTCCGGGGCGGCCCGGAGGCTGGTGACCGGCTTCGCAAAGTCGCTGGCCCCGCACGTACGGGCCAATGTGCTCGGGGCGGCGCTGGTGCAGCTGACGATGCCGGGGGTGCCGGACCTGTACCAGGGGACGGAGAGCGAGTATCTGGCGCTGGTCGACCCGGACAACCGGCGTCCGTTCCGGCGTCCGGACGAGCCGGCGCAGGAGAAGCAGGAGATGACGGCGGCGGCGCTGGGGCTGCGGCGTGAGCTGCCGGAGGTGTTCGGGGAGTCGGGGACGTACGTGCCGCTGGAGGCACGGGGTGCGGCGGCCGGGCATGTGGTGGCGTTCAGCCGGTCCGGCGAGGTGGCGGTGGCGGTGACCCGGCTGTCGCTGCGGCTCGCGGAGGACGGGGGGTGGCGGGACACGGTGGTGGAGCTGCCGGACGGGGGCACGTGGCGGGATGTGCTGGCACCTTCGTCCCCGCCGGGGCGGGAGTTCGCCGGGGGTGCGGTCGCGGCGGGCGAGCTGTTCGGGGAGCGGCCGGTGGCGCTGTTGCGGCGGGTACGGGGGTGATGCCCGGATGCCCGGTCCCGGGAGATCGATCAGGACGGGCGTACGAGCAGGGTCCTCGGCCCCCGCGTGAGCACCCCGCTGGACGCCGGGCGGAAGCCGTCGGCCCAGCGGATGCCGGGCATCGCCGTCAGCAGCGCCCGCAGCCCGTGTTCGGCCTCCAGCCGGCCGAGCAGGGCGGCGGGGCAGCCGGCCGGGCCGCTGAGCAAGGGGTCGGCGTCGGCGCGCAGCGGGTCGAACCGGTCGGGGGCGGCGAACCGGGCCGGGTCGCGCCCCGCCGCGCCGATCAGGCAGGCGACGGGCGCCCCGCCGGGCAGCATGCCGCCGCTGACGCGGACCTCGGTGCGGGTGCGGCGCAGCACGATCTGGACGGGCGGGTCACGGCGCAGCGTCTCCGCCCAGGCCCGGCGGAGCAGCATCCCGGCCCCGGCACCTGTCCCCGGTCCTGCCGCGCCCGCCACCGCGGCCAGCAGGTCGGGGTCGTCCAGCATGTTCGCGAGGAACGAGGCGAGGGCCCGCTCCCGGAGCCCGGTGTGCCGGGCGCAGTCGTCGGCTCCGCCGGCGTTCAGGTGCGGGGAGGAGGGCCTGGCCGCCGCGGCGTCGGCCCCCGCGGGGAGCCATCGGCAGAACTCGGCGACCAGGTCGGCCTGGTCGCGCCCGGCTATCCGGCGGGCCAGGACGTACGCCGTGCGCTCCAGGGCGGCGGCCGCGGCAGGCGTCCTGTCCGGGACCCGGTCCGTACCGCTGCCGGGCAGCGGCGTACAGACCAGGCTCCCCCGGCAGAGCCCCAGCGGGGCGGGGACCGGGCCGCGCGGGGCCCCGTCGCGCGGGTAGCCGGTGAAGCGGGGGTCGGTGAGGGCCAGGGCCACGTCCGCGTACCGGCTCAGCAGCCAGGCGCCGAGGCCCGGGTCGTATCCGAGCGGGAAGTCCGTGCGGAGGGCCCGGTAGAGGCGCAGGCGGTACGGGTCGGTCGAGGCGCCCGGCTCCAGCAGTCCCGGCTGCCCACCCGCGAGCCGGTGCGGGCGGCGGGCGGCGGGCAGGGCCTCGGAGCGGTCGGCCGGCATCCCTCGTCGCCCCCTGCGGTCGTGGCGTCGCCTGTCGACGCACCTTCCTCTCAGCGGACCACCGTCGGGGGCTCGGCGCAGTCGGCGTACGCCCGTTCGGGTGAGGGGGCTCCGGGGCGGAAGGGACTCAGCCGGCCGGTTGGCGGTGTCCCGGAGAGCGGTGATCAGCTCGGTGAAGGCCGCCGCCGCGCCGGTCAGGGCGGCCCGGGGCCTGACCGAGGCACAGGCCCGGGACACGGGACACGACGTGGTGGTCAACACCCTGCCGCTGACCGCCGTCGCCGGCGTTCCTGACGCTGGCCGGGCGTGGCCTGCACCAGCAGCACCGAGAGCGGGCGCCCCTCGATCAGGCGGGCGGGCGCAGCGACGGGGTGGTCAGGCGGAAGCTCATCCGGCCGAAGCTCACCTGGTCCCCGTCGCGCACCGGGATGGAGCCGACGAGCCGCTGGCCGTTGACGCAGGTGCCGTTGGTGGAGCCGAGGTCGCGCAGGACCCAGCGGCCGTGCTGCACGGTGAGTTCGGCGTGCAGCCGGGAGACCGTCTCGTGGTTGAGGCGCAGCCCGTTGCCCGGGTCGCGGCCGATGAGCAGCGGATACGGGCTCGGCGCGGGCAGCAGCAGCTTCGGCAGCCGCTCGGTCCGCCAGGCCCGGCGCAGCCGTCCGGGGAAGGCGGATATCCCGCCGACCGCGCGGACGAGCCCCTGCGAGAAGCGGCTGCCGGTGTCCAGGTCCGAGGTGAGGGCCGCCAGCTCCTCGGGGCGGCGGGCGACGAGGGCGAGCTCCATGCGCCGCATGAACGTGTCGTGCGACAGCTTGCCCTGTGCGGCACCCTCTCTGAGCACGCCGAGGACACGGTCGCGCTGGGCGTCCGACAGCCGCGCGGGATACGTGTGGAACTCGAAGGAGGACGTCACATCGACGATTGTCGGGCCGAGGGGCCCGAAGTGTCCAGAACAGCTCCGCTTCCCGCCCGTGCTGACCTGCGCCGGGGCTTTTCCACTCCCCTGCACGACACCGCCCTCGTCGGCCGTGGCGCCTTCGGCCACCGGTACGCCACCGTGGCGGCCGGCGGCGAGTACGCCCCGACCGGACCTGGGTCGCCCTGCGCGACGGCACCGTGGTGGCCAGGGCCGCCTGGTGGGGCGCTCCCGACGACACCGCGCCCATCGCCCTCGACTGGTTCGACTTCGCGCCGCGCGAGGAGGAGGCGGGCGCCGAACTGCCGCGCCGGGCCCCCTTCCGTAGCGAACACTCGCTGCTGGTGCCGCCCGGCTGGCGGGAGGCGCCCGAGGTCCGGGCTGCCGCCGAGAGCCGGATCGCCGCAGCACGGGCGGCCGGTGTGGAGGTCCTCGTCGAGCGCTTCCGCTACGTGTGGACCACCGACTGCCCGCTGCCCGAGCGGCCGGGCCGGCTCACCTTCCGCCCCGAGCCCGGCGACGCCGTGATCCTCGACGTCCTGCGCCGGGTCCACCCGGTCACGCTGGATGCCCACGCCCGGCGGGACATCGAGGGCCCGGGCGGCCTGGATGCGGCGGCACGGTCGGAGCTGCCATCGCGGGCGCGACGGACCGCGCGAACACGCCGATGGCGGCCGCGTTCGCCCGCGCCGGTCACCCCGTCACTCAGGAGCGCATCGACCTGGTGTTCGCTCAGGGTTGAGTGACCCGCTCGCCGTCTCCTCGGCGAGCCAGTCCAGCCGGAGTTGCTGCTCGGCGGGGATCGTCGCGTCCTCGCCGCGCGGCCCCACGTTGAGCAGCAGGTTCCCGCCGTCGGCCGCCGTGTCGCGGACCAGTGAGGTCAGCGCGCGGCGGCCGATGAAGGCATCCGGGCCGGAGTTGCGGTTGTAGCCGAAACTGTGGTCGATACCCCGGGTGATCTCGTACGGGTCGGAGCCGGTGTACCGGGCGTACTCCGGCGTACGGAAGTCGAAGTCGGGCGGCGTGCGGGGGACGAACCCCTCCCCCTGCGCCACCGTGCGCCGGTCCCACCAGTTGTGGAGGGACTTGGCGCCCGGCAGGTGCAACGCCCGCCAGTGCGGGGCGTACGGCAGCAGGCGGTCGTTGACGACGCCGTGCGGGACGGTGAAGCGGTAGAAGTCGGTGAGGGAGCGGATCCCGGTGGCGGAGGCCGGCCAGGCGATGTCGTTCCAGAGGATGTCGGGGCGGTAGCGGCGGATCAGCTCCCGCAGCTGGGCGTCGGCGTACGCCGGGTAGCGGCCGCGCGGGACGGCGGAGAACATGTCGGCGGCGGTGCCGATGGGCCGGTCGTCGAAGGTCCAGTCGAGCCCGCCCGAGTAGTAGACGCCGAACCGCAGGCCCTCGGCCCGTACCGCTTCGGCGAACTCACCGACCACGTCCCGGGTGGTGTGCCAGCCGGTGCGGTGCGGGTTTCGGACCTCGGAGGGCCAGAGGCAGAAGCCGTCGTGGTGCTTGGTGACCAGGACCGCGTACCCGGCGCCCGCCTCGCGGAAGCCGCGGGCCCAGGCGGCCGGGTCCCAGCCGCTGAGCCCGTCCTCGAAGTCGTGGCCGAAGTCGGTGTAGGGGCGGTCGCGGTAGGTGGCTCGGTGGTGGGCGGCGGCCGGGGAGCCGGGGAAGCGGAGGGAGTTCTCGTACCACTCCGCGTACGAGGTCCAGCCGAGCGGCGCACGCCGGCCCGCCGCCGGGAGCTCACCCGGCGGGACGTAGGGCGGGGCCCAGCCGGGGACGGAGGCGGGTGTCCAGTGAACGAAGATCCCCAGCCGGGCCCGGGACCACCATGAAGCGACCATGGCGGGAGTATTGATCATTCGGGGGGCCGTGCGTAAGCCCCTTCGGCGGCCTGGATCCGCGTCTGCGTCCTCTGTGCCCGGATCAGGTCGCGGTACCAGGCGTAGGAGGCCTTCGGCGTACGGGTGAGGGTCTCGTAGTCGATGTGGACCAGGCCGAACCGCTGCGAGGCCCCCTCCGTCCACTCCACGTTGTCGGTGAGCGACCAGGTGAAGTAGCCGCGTACGTCGACCCCGGCGTCCATCGCCGCGCGCAGGGCGTTGAGATGGCTCTCCAGGTAGGCGATCCGGCGGTCGTCGGCGAGCGGCTCGTCCAGGGCGCAGCCGTTCTCGGTGATGTGGAGCGGGGGGAGGCGGTCGCCGTAGCGGCGGTGCAGCAGGGTGAGGATCTCGGTGAACCCCTCGGGGACCACGGGCCAGCCGAAGCCGGTCTTCTCGTACCCCTCGATCTCGCGTATCCCGAAGGGGAGTTCGGCGGGCATCGCGAAGCCGGAGAAGGTCTCCAACGCCTCCGGCCGGGGCGCGCCGACGAGGGTGGGGTTGTAGTAGTTGACGCCGTACCAGTCGAGCGGGGTCGAGATGACCTTGAGGTCGTCGGCGACCGGGCCCGGCATCAGTGCGGCGATCCCCTCGTCCGGGTAGCGGCCGGTGACGACGGGGTCGGCGAAGAGCCAGTTGGTGAGGGTGTCGTACAGCTCGGCCCCCGCTCGGTCCTCGTCCGAGTCGCCGGCCGTCCAGACCGGGGCGTGGGAGAGCGCGAGGCCGATGTTGTCGGCGCCCGCAGCACGCAGGGCGCGGACCGCGAGGCCGTGGGCGAGGAGCTGGTGGTGGGCGGCGGGCAGGGCGTCGAAGAGGAGGGTGCGGCCGGGAGCGTGCTCGCCCAGCGCGTAGCCGAGCATCGTGACCTCGGCGGGTTCGTTGATGGTGATCCACATCGGGACCCGGTCCGCGAGGCGTTCGGCGACGATTCCGGCGTACTCGGCGAAGCGGTAGGCCGTGTCCCGGTCGAGCCAGCCGCCCGCCTCCTCCAGCGGGAGCGGGGTGTCCCAGTGGTAGAGGGTCGGGGCGGGGGTGATGCCGTGGGCGCAGAGCTCGTCGACGAGCCGGTCGTAGAAATCCAGGCCGTCGGCGTTGACCGCGCCACTGCCGCCCGGGACCACGCGGGGCCAGCTGACGGAGAACCGGAAGGCGTCGGCGCCGAGCCCGGAGAGCAGGGCGACGTCCTCGCGGTAGCGGGCGTGGAAGCCGGTGCCCCGGGTGGTGTCGGTGCCGTCCTTGATCCGGCCCGGCTGGGCGGCGAAGGCGTCCCAGCCGGAGGGGCCCTTGCCGTCGGCGTCCACCGCCCCTTCGGTCTGGAAGGCGGAGGCGGAGACTCCCCAGAGGAAGCCGGGCGGGAACTGCGGTACGGGCATCGCGGCCTCCATGAGCCGTACGGATGAACGGGACCTGTATGAGCGGGGAGCAGGCCGGGCAATGATCAGGACCAGACCTTAATGGCCGGTGACGGGCCGGTTCCAGGGGTGCGCGGTCACGGGCGGTGTGCGCCGGTCACGGCGCCCTCTCTCCCGGGGCCGCGCGGCGATCCGGCGATCTGACGATCCGGTACGGACGAGGAGTGGTGGATGCGGTTCGAGGTGTGGGCCCCCGAGGCGGACACGGTCGTGCTGGAGGCGGCGGAGGTCCGGTACCCGATGGAGCGCGACCCGCGGCGGAAGGGGTGGTGGAGCACCGGGGCGGAGGCGGCGGACGGGGAGCGATACGGGTTCCGGGTGGACGACGGGCCACTGCTGCCCGATCCTCGGTCGCGGCGCCAGCCGGACGGACCCGACGGGCTGAGCGCGGTCGTCGACCAGGGGGCGTACGCCTGGCGCAACGACTGGGCGGGGCGGCGGCTGAACCGCGCGGTCCTGTACGAGCTGCACGTGGGGACGTACACCCCGGAGGGCACGTTCGACGCGGCAGCGGCACGGCTGGGCCATCTGGCGGAGCTGGGCGCCACCCATGTGTCGCTGATGCCGGTCTGCCCGTTCCCCGGCACCAACGGGTGGGGGTACGAGGGTGTCTCGCTGTGGGCGGTGCACGAGCCGTACGGGGGGCCCGAGGGGTTGAAGCGTTTTGTCGACGCGGCGCACGGGCTGGGGCTCGGGGTGGTCCTGGACGTGGTCCACAATCACTTGGGCCCCTCCGGCAACTACCTGCCCGCCTTCGGCCCGTACTTCACCGACACCCACCACACCCCGTGGGGCGCGGCGGTCAACCTGGACGCCCCGGGCTCGGACGAGGTACGGGCGTTCCTGCTGGGCAGCGCGCTGGCCTGGCTGCGGGACTACCGGCTCGACGGGCTACGGCTCGACGCGGTGCACGCGCTCGCCGACACCCGGGCGCTCACGTTCCTGGAGGAGCTCTCGACGGCGGTCGACGCGCTCGCCGTGGAGCTGGGCCGGCCGCTGGGGCTGATCGCCGAGTCCGACCTCTGCGACCCGCGCACCACCACCCCGCGCCCGGCGGGCGGCCTCGGGCTGCACGCCCAGTGGAACGACGACTTCCACCACGCCCTGCACACCGCGCTCACCGGCGAGTCCCAGGGCTACTACGCGGACTTCGCCCAGGCCCCGCTCGCCGCCCTGGCCAAGACGGTGACGTCGGCGTTCTTCCACAACGGGACGTACTCCAGCTTCCGGGGCCGCACCCACGGCCGCCAGGTCGACGTCTCCCGCACCCCCGCCCACCGCTTCGTCGGCTACGCCCAGACCCACGACCAGATCGGCAACCGGGCCCTGGGCGACCGGCTCGCCGCCTCCCTCTCCCCCGGCCTCCAGGCGTGCGCCGCCGCCCTCGTCCTCACCGGCCCGTTCACGCCGATGCTCTTCATGGGCGAGGAGTGGGGGGCCCGTACGCCCTGGCAGTTCTTCACCGACCACACCGATCCGGAGCTGGCGGAGGCCGTACGCAACGGCAGGCGGCGGGAGTTCGGCGCGCACGGCTGGGCGGAGGAGGAGATCCCCGACCCGCAGGACCCGGCGACCCGCGACCGCTCCTGTCTCGACTGGGCCGAGCCGGAGCTCGAACGGCACGCACGGCTGCTCGCCTGGTATCGCGAACTGATCGCGCTGCGGAGGTCGTTGCCGGACCTCCACGACCCGGACCTGGCTTCGGTGAAGGTCGCCTTCGACGAGGACGCCCGCTGGATCGCCTACCGCAGGGGGGATCTGCGGATCGCGGTCAACCTGGCGGACGACCCGGTGGCGATCCCGCTCGGTCTCGGGCGTCACCGCCGGTCCGGCGGGCGGGTGCTGGCAGCTTGGGAGCCGGTGGAGGCGCCGGGGGTGGACGGGGTGCTGCGGCTTCCGCCTGAGTCATGTGTGGTGCTCGCGGACGACTGAGTTCACCCGGGCCTCGTGACACGCTCCGTCTGACGGACCGCCCCTTCCGACGGAGCACCCGGACCCGACGGCGCGGCCCTCGAGATCATGCCGACCGCCGGCCTCGCCCCGCGCCAGGCACACAGGATCGTGGAGTCCGCCCGCCGCGAGGTGGAGCTGGGGCGCAGGGCCGGGCACCCCCGGCTGATCGGTCTCCCGGATTCCTTCGTCCTCACGTCGGCACCCGGCCGCCCCTCGCTGAGCTGACCGGAACGCACGGGCACGTTCCTGCGCTGGGCACCCTGGACTACTTCCCGCCCGAACGCTGGCGGGCGCCCCTGGGAGAACTCGGCGTACGAGTCCGGCCCACCGCGGAGCGGGTGGGCGTGCCGGAGTGCTTCCAGCCCTCCTGCCGCTCCATCCCCCGGTATCCGCCGCGCCCCTCGTGTCCTCGCCTCCAGCCAGGGCGACGACACCTCCGCCGTAGTCCTGCTGTTCGTTCGGCCCTCGCGGCGCGGGCCGACTGCCGGCGCCGGGCCCGCGAGGCACGCCCCTGCGAGCCCGGCCCCGCTCCCGTCAGCCCCCCACCGCGACGGGTGGTCCCGTCGCGAAGCGCTCAGGGCTACTCCACGATCGCCAGTTCGCGCGCGGTGGCGTTGAGGCGTCGGCCCCCGTCCTCGGTGACGGTCACGATGTCCTCGATCCGGACCCCGAAGCGGCCGGGAAGATAGATGCCCGGCTCCACGGAGAAGCACATGCCGGGGACGAGCGGCTGCTCCTCGCCCTCGATCATGTACGGCGGTTCGTGGGTGGTGACGCCGATGCCGTGGCCGGTGCGGTGGATGAACCGCTCGCCGTAGCCGAACTCGGTGATCACCGCGCGGGCGGCCCGGTCGATCTCCTGGCAGGCGACCCCGGGCCGGACGGCGGCGCACCCCGCCTGCTGGGCCTCGCGGACGATGTCGTGGACCCGCTGCTCCTCGGCGGTGGGCTCGCCGACGTGGACCGTACGGGAGGTGTCGGATCCGTAACCGTGCTTCAGGCCGCCGAAGTCCAGGACGACCATGTCACCGCGCTCGATGGTGCGTGTCCCCGCCTCGTGGTGCGGGTTGGCGCCGTTGGGGCCCGAGCCGACGACGGTGAAGTCGACCTGGGAGTGCCCGAAGTGCTGGAGCAGCGCGGCGAGATCGGCGGCGACGTCGGTCTCCCGGCGGCCGGAGAAGCGCACCTTCAGGATCTCCTCGTACGTGGCGTCCGCCGCCGCCCCGGCTGCCGCCAGGCGCTCCAGCTCGGCGGCGTCCTTCACCGCCCGGAGCATGGGTAGCGCCTCGGTGAGGGAGGCGTACGACGTGGCGGGCAGGGCTCGTTGGAGGCCGAGGAGGTGCATCGCCCAGGCATTGTCGCTGACGCCGAAGCGGCCTTCGGCGTTCAGCAGTGGGGCAGCCACGGCGTACGGGTCCTTGCCGTCGGTCCAGTCCCGCAGGGCGAGGGCGGGCGCCCCGGCCGCCGCCGCCGCGTCGGGCGCCTCCAGTGTGGGGACGACCAGGACCGGTTCCTCACCGGCCCGCAGCACGAGGAGGGTGAGGCGTTCGGTGGAGACGGGCTGGTAGCCGGTCAGGTGGACGAGGTCGGGGCCGGGCGCGACGATCAGCCCGGCCAGCCCGGCTGTGGCGGCGGCTTCGGCCGCCGCCGCCATGCGGGCCCGGTAGTCCTCGGCGGTGAAGGGTACGGGGGGTGGCGCGGGCTCGTTCAGGCTGGACATCGGGCCTCCTGGGGGTGGCGGCTGGCGCAGGACATGGGTCCCTTCATCCTGCCCGCCGGGCGGCGTGTAAGCGCACGTAGGTGAGGGCGTGGACGGCGTAGGGGGAAGCAGCCGGACAGTTCGAAAGGCGTACCGGACGCAGGCGTACGGACTCGGAGGCCGATGGGAACGCACGCGTACGGGACGGGTCGCCCGGAAACCGGCGCCTCCGGTTCACCTCGGCAGCCGCACCACCACGTCGGCCCGCTCCTGGCCGCCCTCCACCAGCCGGGCGTTCACCTCGTCCGAGCTCTCCACCCACGCCCGCGCGTACGCCGGAGGCTTCCCGTACCGCACATGGCGCTCGACGAGCCGCTCCACCCGGACCTGCGGATCGAGATCCAGGTACCAGACCTCGTCGAGCAGCCCGCACACCGGCGCCCAGGGCCCCTCACCGAACAGCAGGTAGTTGCCCTCGGTGATGACGAGCGGCACGTCGGGCGGTACGGCCACAGCTCCGGCGACCGGCTCCTCCAGAGCCCGGTCGAAGGCAGGGGCGTACACGGGGTGGACCGGGTCCGGGTCGCGCAGCCGCCGCAGGAGCGCCGCGTACCCGGGCGCGTCGAAGGTGTCGGGAGCGCCCTTGCGGTCGGCGCGGCCGAGGCGTTCCAGCTCGGCGGCGGAGAGGTGGAAGCCGTCCATCGGGACCAGGACGGCGCGTCCCTCCAGGGCATCGGCCAGCCGTCGCGCCAGGGTGGACTTGCCGGCGCCGGGCGGTCCGGCGATGCCGAGGATGCGGCGCTGCCCGGCCTCCGTGAGGCGGCGGGCCCGGTCGGCGAGGTCCAGGAAGTCCATGTGGGGCATTGTGCGGGGCCGGGGCCGGGAGCGTTAGTGTTACGTATAACCGCCATCGCACCCGTAACGGACCCGTGAAGGACGCCCGCCTCATGTCCCACATCGCCCTGGTCACCCTGGTCGTCCGCGACTACGACGAGGCCGTCGCTTTCTACCGCGACGCGCTCGGCTTCGAACTGGTGGAGGACACCGAACGGGGCGACGGCTCCCGCTGGGTCGTCGTGCGCCCGCGGGGCGCGGCGGCCGGTACGGGGCTGCTGCTGGCCCGCGTGAAGAACGGAGGGCAGGAGGCGAGCGTGGGCGCGCAGACGGGCGGGCGGGTCGGCTTCTTCCTGCACACCGAGCACTTCGCGCGCGACCACGCCCGGATGAGCGCGGCGGGGGTGCGCTTCCTGGAGGAGCCCCGGCACGAGACGTACGGCACGGTCGCCGTCTTCGAAGACCTGTACGGCAACCGCTGGGACCTGCTGCAGCCCGCCGCGGCCCGGCCATGACGCGCATGACGGTACGGAGGCCGCCGGGCGCCCCGCGGCGTGACGCAACCGCATCCAGGCCGCTTCGCCGATGACGGGACGGGGAAGCCGCTGACCTGCTGGGACGTATCCGTCCCGGGAGGCCGGTGCAGCGCCGAGGGGCACGTCCCCGGCCTCTGGAAGGGACCACGCCGGGGTGGTCGCGAACTCCCGGACAGTGACCCGCCGGGGATCTCGGGCTCCCGGGGCTCCCGGGGCTCCCGGGGCTCCCGGAGCTCTCGGAGCCGGGGTCTCACACCCTCGCCAGCCCCGCCTCCCGCACCGCCACCGCCTCCATGGCGTCCAGTACCGGCCGGATCAGCGGATGGCCCTCGGCCCCCTGGCGTACGGCGGCGAAGACGCGGCGGGTGGGGGCGCTGCCCTCCACCGGGCGGACGACCACCCCGGTCAGCTCCATGCCCCGCAGCGCCGACCTCGGCACCAGCGCCACCCCGGCGTCCGCTCCCGCCAGCGCCACCACCGCCCGGAAGTCGTCGGACGAGTGCTCCAGGCGCGGCTCGAACCCGGCGAACTCGCAGGCCAGCACCACCACCTCATGGCACGGGTTCCCCGGGTACGGTCCGATCCACGAGTCCTTGGCGAGGTCGGCGACCGCCACGTGGTCCTGGTCCGCGAGACGGTGGCCGACCGGGAGCACCGCGTCGAACGGCTCCGAGTAGAGCGGGACCCGGGTGAGGCGCCGGTCGTCCTCGGCGGGCGCGCCCCGGTACTCCACGGCCACCGCCACGTCCACCTGCCGGTCCAGCACCATCGGGACGCTCGCGTCGCCCTCCGCGTCCTGGACCTTGACCCGGATGCCGGGCGCCGTGCGGACCAGCTCGGTGAGGGCGGGGGCGAGGACGAGGCCGATGCCGGTGGCGAACGCGGCGACCGTGACCGTACCGGCGACGCCCGCGCTGTAGTCCGCCAGCTCCGCCTCCGCTCGCTCCAGCTGGGCCAGGACCACGTTGGCGTGGCTGAGCAGGATCTCACCGGCGGCGGTGAGCCGGGCGCCGCGCGCGCTGCGTTCGACGAGGCGGTGGCCGGTCTCCTGCTCCAGGGCGGCGAGCTGCTGGGAGACGGCGGACGGTGTCAGGTACAACGCGGCGGCGGCCGCGGTCACCGTGCGGTGGTCGGCCACCGCACGGAGGATTCGCAGCCGCCGCGCATCGATCATGTGCCCATTGTCCCAGGTCGCGGCCGAGGCCCCGACCCGCTGGTCACGCCTCCGCGTCGAGGGCCGCCCGGGCGTCGACGAAGGCGTCCACGGCGCGGTTCACGTCGGCGGCGGAGTGCGCGGCGGAGAGCTGGACGCGGATGCGCGCGGCCCCCTGCGGGACGACCGGGTACGAGAACCCGATCACGTACACCCCGCGCTCCAGGAGCAGCTCCGCCAGCCGGGCCGCCTTCGCCGCGTCCCCGATCATCACGGGGGCGATCGCGTGGTCGCCGGGCAGGATCTCGAAGCCCTCCTCGGTCATCCGGGTACGGAAGAGCGCGGTGTTGGCGTTGAGCTGGTCGCGCAGGTCGCCGGCGGACTCCAGCAGGTCGATGACCTTGAGGGAGGCGGCGGCGATGACCGGGGCGAGGGAGTTGGAGAAGAGGTACGGGCGCGAGCGCTGGCGCAGCAGGGCGACGATCTCGGCGCGGGCGGCGACGTAACCGCCGGAGGCGCCGCCCAGCGCCTTGCCCAGGGTGCCGGTGATGATGTCGACCCGGTCCATGACGCCGTGCAGCTCGGGCGTGCCACGGCCGCCGGGGCCGACGAAGCCGACGGCGTGCGAGTCGTCGACCATGACCATCGCGTCGTAGCGGTCGGCCAGGTCGCAGATGTCCTGGAGCGGGGCCACGTACCCGTCCATCGAGAACACGCCGTCGGTGACGATCAGACGGCGGCGGGCGCCGGACGCCTCCTTGAGCTGCTTCTCCAGGTCGGCCATGTCGCGATTGGCGTAGCGGAGGCGCCGGGCCTTGGAGAGGCGGATGCCGTCGATGATGGAGGCGTGGTTCAGGGCGTCGGAGATCACCGCGTCCTCGGGGCCGAGGATCGTCTCGAAGACGCCGCCGTTGGCGTCGAAGCAGGAGGAGTAGAGGATCGTGTCCTCCTGGCCGAGGAAGGCCGACAGCCGCGCCTCCAGCTCCTTGTGGACCTCCTGGGTTCCGCAGATGAAACGGACCGAGGCGAGCCCGTAGCCCCAGCGGTCCAGCGCCTCGTGGGCGGCGGAGACGACCTCGGGGTGGTCGGCGAGGCCCAGGTAGTTGTTGGCGCAGAAGTTGAGGACCTCACCGGCGCGGCCGCCGGAGGTGACGGCCACGGTCGCGGACTGCGGGGTGCCGATCACGCGCTCGGGCTTGTGCAGGCCGGCGGCGCGGATCTCGTCGAGGGTGGTGCGCAGATCGTCGCGTACGGAGTCGAACATGCTGGATTCCTTAAAAGGGATGCGAGAAGAGGTTCGAGAAGGAGTTCGACGGGTCAGATTCGACGGGTCAGGCGGTCCAGTCGAGGATGACCTTGCCGCCGAGGCCGCTCGCGGCGTCGTCGAAGGCCGCTTCGAAGTCGCGGAAGCCGTACCGGCCGGTGATCACGGGGGCCAGGTCGAGGCCGCCCTCCAGCAGGACGGACATGGCGTACCAGGTCTCGTACATCTCGCGGCCGTAGATCCCCTTGATGGTGATCATCGAGGTGACGATCCGGGACCAGTCGACGGCGAACTCCTCGGCGGGCAGGCCGAGCATCGCGATCCGGCCACCGTGCGTCATGTTCGCGACCATGTCGCGCATCGCCTCGGGGCGGCCGGACATCTCCAGGCCGATGTCGAAGCCCTCGCGCAGGCCGAGCTCGCGCTGGCCGTCCGCGATGGTGCGGTCGGCGACGTTGAGGGCGAGGCTGACGCCGACCTTGCGGGCGAGGGCGAGGCGGGCCTCGCTGACGTCGGTGATGACGACGTTCCGGGCGCCGGCGTGCCTGGCGACGGCAGCGGCCATGATGCCGATCGGCCCGGCGCCGGTGATCAGGACGTCCTCACCGACCAGCGGGAAGGAGAGCGCGGTGTGCACGGCGTTGCCGAACGGGTCGAAGATCGCCGCGATGTCGAGGTCGACGGGGACCCGGTGCACCCACACGTTGGAGGCGGGCAGGACCACGTACTCCGCGAACGCCCCGTCCCGGCCGACGCCCAGGCCGACGGTGGAGCGGCAGAGGTGGCGGCGGCCGGCGAGACAGTTGCGGCACTTTCCGCAGACGAGGTGGCCCTCGCCGCTGACCAGGTCGCCCACCGCGATGTCCGCGACGTCGGAACCGAGGGCCGCGACCTCGCCGACGAACTCGTGGCCGAGGATCAGAGGGGTGGTGACCGCCTGCTGGGCCCAGCCGTCGTAGGCGCGGATGTGCAGGTCGGTGCCGCAGATCCCGGTACGCAGGACCTTGATCAGGACGTCCCCGGGGCCGTACTCGGGCTCCGGCACGTCCATCAGCCACAGTCCCGGTTCGGCCTTCTGCTTGACGAGTGCCTTCACGGCTGCGGCTCCCTGCACGTGGTACGCGGGTGGTGGATACCCCGGGCCTCGGGGCCTGTCGGAGGAGCCCTGCGGCCCGGGGTGGTCTTCGGGGGGTTCCACCCCCATGGTGGGGGCGGGGAGACGGCGGGACGGGACGGAACACGCCCGTGCGGCTCCACGCGCCGTCCCCGGCCGTCACCCAGAAGGCTGCCGTACGGCGGGGCCCGGGTCCATCGAGGATTTCTTAAGCGGGGTCGCAGGAGATCTTCACGCCTGGGCAACGGTTCACCGACCGCTGCCGTCCGCAAGCCTTCGCTTTCGCGGTCACAGCTCGCCGTACGGGCGCAGAAAGCGGAAGCGGCCCTTCTCGACCCGGTAGTGGAAGGCCCGCCCGGATGCCGGACCTGGCGTGTGGAGGGTTCGAACGTCAGGGTGCGGACGATCCCCTGGTGCTCGGTCCGCAACAGCCGTTGCGCCAGCCCGCCGCGTTCCTCACCGCCCGCGCTCGTCGCCGCGGCCCGGGCGATCAGGCCGACCGCGTCGTACGCCTCGGCGACCCAGGTGGCGGGCGGTGCGCCGAAGCGCCTGCGGTGGGCGGCGGTGAACTTCGCGGCCGACGGAGTGCCGCGGCATCCGCGTACGCCTCGGCGCTACCGCGATGTGCGGGTGGAGCCGCTGACGTAAGGCCGACGGGTCCGGGGAAGGGGCGGCGGGCCCGGGCCGCCGCCCC